>DATHDT010000031.1:0-19136 GCA_035318905.1 Gemmatimonadales bacterium
GGGATCGTCCCCAGCTACGCTAAGATCGGCACGCTCGCCGGCGTGGTGCTTCTGCTGCTGCGTCTCGTCCAAGGTCTCTGCCTGGGAGGCGAGTACGGCGGGGCCATCACGTATGTCGCCGAGCACGCACCCGACGAGAAGCGTGGCTACTACACGGGCTGGCTCCAGACCTCGCCGACCCTCGGCATCGTCCTGTCGCTGGCGGTGATCGTGGGCACGCGCGAGCTGCTGGGCGCCGAGGCGTTCAATGCGTGGGGGTGGCGGATCCCATTCCTGCTGTCGCTCTTGATGGTGGCCATCGCCATCTACATCCGGCTGCAGCTCCAGGAGACGCCGATCTTCCAGGCCATCAAGGCCAAGGGACAAACGGCGGTCAATCCGTGGCGGGAAGCTTTCCTGGGCGAGAACCTCAAATACGTCGTGATCGCGAGCATCGTCGTGATCGGCGAGGGCGTCGTGTGGTACAGCGGACAATTCTGGGCGCTGTACTTCCTCCAGCAGATCCAAAAGCCCGATGTACTGACCCCCGCACTGATCACGGGAGCCGCGCTGCTCATCGCCACCCCGTCCCTCATCTTCTTTGGGTGGCTCTCCGACCGCATTGGCCGCAAGCCGATCATCCTCACGGGGTTCTTCCTGGCTGCGGCGACCTACTACCCCCTTTACACCGCGCTCGAGAAGGCCGCGAACCCTGCCGCTATCAACTATCCGGCGGCGATCGCGATCGTCGCGATCATGGTCAGCTATGTGGGAATGGTGTACGGTCCCATCGGCGCGTTCCTCGCCGAGTACTTCCCGGCCCGCATCCGTTACACGTCCGTCTCGGTACCGTACCACATTGGCAATGGCTGGGGCGGCGGACTCGTCCCCGTGATCACCACCTCCGCGTACCTGGCAACGCACAGCATCGGCCGCGCGCTGGTCTATCCGATCGTGGTTCCGGCGGTGGCGTTCGTCCTTTGCCTCTTCCTGATGCCCGAGACTCGCAAGATCAGCATCTGGCAGCCCGCGGACGTTCGGGCACCGGCCCGGGGATAAAAGAAAAAGGGGCCGGGACTTGTCTTGTCCCGACCCCTTTCCTAGACGCCTAGGCGCCTAGACGTCTAGTAGTCCACAGCCTCCATCTCGCTGTCCGCCACCGCATCGTGATCGCGGTGCGCATCCCTGATGTGTTCCACCAACCGGTGCAGGATCTGCATGCTGCGCAGATTCAGCGCGAGCGCTGTGACCTTGTCGCCGGACGCGAACGCCTCATCCGCGCGGCCCCGCAGTTCCTTCACGTGCCCGAGAATCGCCCGGATGCGTGGCGCATCGCGCCCGCCCAGGAACCGCTCGATCCGCACGATCGCCTGATCGACCGCGAGACCGGTCCGTTCGGGGGCGTTGGGGAAGATCTCGATCACGGCCGAGAGCACTGAGCGGAACGCCAGCCGCCAGTATGCGCGGGCCGCGGTCGTGTCGCCGCCTTCCAGCGCCGCGCGCGCTGAGTCGCGGTACGCGGCGGCCTGATCGAGGAAGGCGCGCGCCTCGGGGTCATCAGTGGTGCGCAGCGTGTCGCGCAGCCGCTGCCACCAATGCTCAACGTTGGTGCCGGTGGTCGCAGCGACATCCTGCGCGATCACCTGCGCCTGTTGGGCGAGCACCAGCTCGTTGCTCGAAACGCCCGTCGGGTCCTGATTGCAGGCCGCCGCCACGAGCATCGCGGCGAGGGCGGCCGTCATTTGTTTGCGCATCGAAAGCTCCTGTAAGTCGTCCGGGTGTTGGACGGCGATCCCGGACGACCGTTAACCCGGCTCGGGAGCCCTTGCGGGAGCGTGACTTACGGACTTGAGCCCGAGGCTGATCAGTCCGCCGGCCAGCATGACGCCCGCTGCCAGGAGGTACGCGGTGAGCGTGCCCAGACGGTCGAATGCCCACCCCGCGGTGAGCGGCGCGGTAGTGCGGCCCAGGGCGGCGAACGCCTGCGCGGCACCGAGGATCGTGCCTTGCTCCGTG
Source organism: Gemmatimonadales bacterium (assembly GCA_035318905.1). Taxonomy (GTDB): domain Bacteria; phylum Gemmatimonadota; class Gemmatimonadetes; order Gemmatimonadales; family GWC2-71-9; genus 20CM-2-65-7. Next base: position 1,996 of record DATHDT010000031.1, read on the forward strand.
GGGTCGGCGTAGATCGACACCAGTCCGGACGCGGCGGGAGAGAACAGACTGTTCGTGAACGCGAGCGGCACCGTCCAGGCGTACACCATGAGACTGCTGTTGACGTAGGGCACCGCGGCGATACTCACCGCCATCCCGAACAGACCTGCGATCAACAGCGCGCGTGCGCCCGTGCGACGCTCGATCCGGCCGAAGAGAAACCCCTGCACGAACGCGGCGATCACGCCGATTTCGACGAACAACCACATCAGATCCCGTGTCTTCCAGCCGAAGGCCTGTCCGGCGTGGAGGGGCAGGATCACCGTGTAGGCGACGAACGCCAACGGTGCCAAGAGCCACACAAGCATGAGGGGGCGGAGTTGCTTGCGCACCAACGCTTCGATCATGTGTCCGAAGTCGAACAGCGGACGTGCCCTGCGATGCTCCACCGCCAGCGACTCCCGCAGAATGGCGCTCGCCGAGAAGAAGTTCAGGATGGACAGCCCCGCGGCAATAAGGCCCGGCGCGCGGTGTCCGATGTATTCGTTAGACACTCCGCCGATGAGCGGACCGAGGACAAAGCCGATCCCGAACGCCGCGCCGATCATCCCCATCCCGCGGGAGCGTTCAGCCGGCGTCGTGATGTCCGCGACGTACGCCTGCGCCGCGGAAATGTTGCCGCTGGCGAACCCGGATATGACTCGGGCGATGAAGACCCACGCGTACGACGGCGCGAACGCGAACAGGAGGTAGCCGGCGGCGTTCAGCAGCATCGTCGTGAGCAGGATCGGCCGACGACCGATTCGGTCCGATACGCGGCCGAGCAGCGCCGTCGCGAGGAATTGCATCGCGGAAAACGCGAAGATGAGGCCGCCGTACCCGATGCCGTGCGCCCCGAACCGCTTCGCGTAGTCGGGCAGGATCGGCAGGATCATGCCGAAGCCGATCAGGTCGATCAGGACCGTGAAGAAAATGACGCCGAGGCGGGCGCGGGAGTTGGACATGCGGGCTCAAATATAGGTGTGGCGGACGAGCAACAGGGTTTGCCTTTCGTACTCTGGCGTGTGGATGTGACACTCGACAGTTTCTGGGTCGCCCCGTGTTGTCGTTCCCACAATCAGGGAGGGTGAGCCGTCATGAGCCGCCAATCGATCCTCGTACGCTCCATCGCCGCCGCCGCGCTGCTGGCCGCCGCCGCTTGCAGCGACGGAACCCGTTCCACTGGCCCGGAGCCGACGCCGGTACTCCGGACCGCCCAGGCCCCCGATCTCGGCACGCTCGCGCGTACCGTGCCGGGATTCGGCGGTCTCTTCATCGACAACGGCGTTCCCACGGTCTATTTGACCGACGTGACGAAGCGCGGCGCCGCTGAGCGCGCGTTGGGCGCGTTCGCGCAGAGCCGCGGTTTCGCCCCCGGCGACATCCGCGTGCTCCAGGGCCGGTATGCCTACGGCGATCTCGACCGCTGGACGCAGGCCGTGTCGTACGAGGCGTTCGATCAGGGCGATGTGGTGTTCGTCGATCTCGACGAGGCCGCGAACCGCGTGCTCGTCGGCGTCGATCGCGGTGCCTCGCATGCCAACGTCCGCAGCCTCGCCGCGCGCCTCGGGGTGCCCGCCGAGGCCCTCGTCGTCCGCGAGACGGATCCGATCGTCTACGCGACGACGTTGCAGGACCAGGTGCGGCCCGTCGTCGCCGGCGTGCAGATCCACTTCGGCAACTTCCTCTGCTCGATCGGCTTCAACGCCGTGAGCGGCGGCCAGAACTCCTTCGTCACCGCCTCGCACTGCACCAACAAGCAGGGCGGCGTCGAAGGGACGCAGTACTTCCAGTCGTTATCGAGCCAGGCGAACAGCTTCATCGGCACCGAGGTCGCCGACCCCGCGTACAAGCGGAACCTCGCGCCCGGATGTCCGAAGGGGAAACTGTGCCGCTTCAGTGACGCCTCGCGTGCCGCGTACGCGGCGGGCGTGCCGTTCACACTCGGCGGGATCGCGCAGACGAGTGGACCCAACAACGGCTCACTTACGATCACGGGCACCTTCTCGATTACGTCCGAAGGCAACGCCGTCGTCGGTGATGTGGCCAACAAGGTCGGCCGGACCACCGGTTGGACCCAGGGCGTCGTGACGAACACCTGCGTCAACACCGGCGTGTCGGGCACGCGGATCGTGCAGCTGTGCCAGACGTTCGTCAGCGCCGGCGTCGGTGGCGGCGACTCGGGCTCGGATGTCTTCGGCCAGACCGGCGGTTCGAGCGTCCGGCTCCTCGGCATCCTGTGGGGTGGGAACCAGGCGGGCACGCAGTTCGTGTACAGCCCGATCACGAATGTCGAGCAGGAGCTCGGCGCTCTCACGACGTTCTGATCGCATCGTGCTATTCACCGGGAGCGGCGCCGCCCTCTGCGGCGCCGCTCTTCTCTTCCCCGGGACCATGACCGCCGCACCGCAGCCTCCCGATACACTGCGCGTCACGGTTGCGGTGTCCGACTCGGTGCGCCGCGGCGAGGCCGTTCTGGTCACGCTGCGCCTCACGAACACCAGCGATCAACGCGTGACTCTGTACCTCACGGGCCGCACGATCACCTTCGATGTCGTTGTCGCGGGATCTGACGGGCAGGTCGTGTGGCGCCGCCTGGATCATGTGACGACTCAGCAGATCGTGCACGTGAAGGCGTTGGCGCCCGGCGAGACGCTGGAGTTCCGGGATCGGTGGCGCGCGGCCGCGCCGCCCGGGAACTACACCGTGACCGGCGTCATCCCGACCGACCGCGAGGCGCTGCGGACGGCGCCGGCCCATCTGCGGATCGCGCCGTAGGCGGCCCGTACCGCGCATCCACCACCGAGCGCACGACCGTCGCTCCGAGAATCAGCGCGCCGCCGACGAGCGCCGCGGGACCTGGCCGCTCGCCGTGCACCACCCACGCCCACACGGGATTCAACACCGGTTCGATCAGCATGAACAGCGCGACCTCGAGCGCTCGGAGACGCGGGATCGCGCGCGCCAGGAACACGTACGGCACGCCCAGCTGGAAGACTCCGAGAAACCCGACCACTACCCAATCGATCGCACGACCCGGCGAGAGGGGTTGTGCCACGATCAACCCGACGATGCACGCCGTCAGACTCCCCGAGGCCGCGGCGGTCGCGACCGAGCCGCCGCTGGCGGCGATCCACCGGTACCCGATCACCGTGAAGGCCCAGGTGACGGCACAGGTGCCGGCCAGTATGTCGCCGAGCAAGGGGTTCGGCGCCGTCGCGGAGGGCCGGTCGAGGCCGAAACAAAACAGCACCAAGCCCAGGCACATCATGGCCATCTGTAACAGGTCGCGGCGCGTAGCGTGTTCGCCGATCAACCCCGGCGCGAGCGCGAAGATGAAGAGCGGGCTCGTCGCCTGCAGGAAGATCGCGCTGGCCGCCGTGGTGTGTTTGTTCGCCTGGACGTAGAGCAGCGTGGTGGCGGCGTACGCGCACCCCACGAGCGTGGTTCGCCACGACCAGCCGCGGCGCGCTTCGGGGATGAGCAGGAGCATCGTCGAGCAGGCGATGCCCGCCCGCAGGCCGGCGAGCTGCCAGCCATCGAAGCCGCACCACTTGATGGCCGCGCCGCCGGTCGAGAACAGGACGGCGGCGAGCACGACCTTCGATCGGGGACTCATCGCACCTCGCCGGGGAGCGAGGAATATGTACTATTAGGTTGTGAACCGCGTCGTCGCCGTCTCTCTGTCCACGCTGCTGCTCGCGGCCGCCGCGAACGCCGCCGCGCAAGCCCCGGCACGCAAGCCGCGCCGCGATCCGAACGTCATCACCGCCGAAGAAATCGCGACGAAGCCCGCGCAGACGCTGTACGATGCCGTTCGCGCCCTTCGCCCCCAATGGATGATGCGCGGCCGGCCCACCGCGCTGATGCCCCAGAACGAGGGTCAGCTGGTCGTGTATGTGGACGGGACCCGGTTCGGCAGCATCGAGAGCCTCCGCCAGCTCGTACCCAGCGTCGCGACGGCTGTCCGCTACTACTCGCCGAGCGACGCCGAAGCGCACTTCGGGCCGGGACACCTCAACGGGGCCATCGAAGTCATCACCTCGGGCCACTGACCACGTGCTGGAGGTGCAGGTCTTCGGCGTCCGAAAGAGCGCCGACACGCGCGCAGCGCTGCGCTTTTTTGCCGAGCGGCGGATCAAGGTGCATTTCATGGACCTGAACGAGCGCGCGGCGTCCGTCGGCGAGCTGCGCCGCTTCGCCGACAAGCTCGGGCTGCAGAACCTGCTCGACCGTGAGTCGCGGCGGTACCTGGACTTGGGACGGCCGGTGGCGACGCTCGAGCGACTCAGCCTCGAACCGCTACTGCTCCGTATGCCGCTGGTGCGGAACAAGCAGCACCTGACCATCGGCCTCGCCGAAGGCACCTGGAAGGAATGGATCGGTTCGTGAGAGCGTTCGTCATCGCTGCCGGTCTGCTGTCGCTCGCGCCCGTGCCGGGCGTGGCGCAGACCGATACCGGCAACTTCGTCATCCCCAACTTTCGCTTTCAGAGCGGTGAGTCGCTGCCCGCGCTCCGCATCCACTATCGCACCCTGGGTCGGCCGCGGCGCGACGCGGCCGGCGTCGTCCGCAATGCCGTCCTGATCCTGCACGGCACCGGCGGCAGCGGCGCGAATTTCCTGTCTCCCAGCTTCGTGGAGTTGTACGGTGCCGGTCAGGCGCTCGACACGGCGACGCACTACATCATCCTCCCCGACAACATCGGGCACGGAGCCTCGGCGAAGCCGAGCGACGGGCTGCATGCGCGTTTCCCGCGTTACGGCTACAGCGACATGGTCGAGGCGCAGTACCGCCTGGTGACCGTGGGGCTGCACGTCGATCACCTGCTGCTGGTGATGGGCACGTCGATGGGGTGCATGCACTCCTGGCTCTGGGCCGAGCGGCACGCCGCGTTCATGGACGGCGTCGTGCCGCTCGCCTGCGCGCCGACGCAGATCGCGGGTCGGAACCGCATGATGCGCAAGATGATCCTCGACGACATCAGGACAGACCCCGAGTGGCGCGGCGGAGAGTACGCGACCCAGCCGCGCGGTCTGAGGGCCGCGCTCCAGATCCTCTACCTGATGGGCAGCGCCCCGCTCGTGGCACAGCGCGCGGCCCCGTCGCGCGACTCCGCGGACGCCGTCCTCACGCGCTATCTCGACGCCCGGATGGCAGCGAGCGACGCCAACGACATGGTCTATCAGTTTGACGCGTCACGCGACTACGATCCCAGCCCCGACCTGGAACGCATCACAGCACCGGTCCTCACGATCAACTCTGCCGACGATCTCATCAATCCGCCCGAACTGGGACTGATGGAACGGCTGATCGCGCGCGTCCGGCGCGGGCAGTACATCCTCATCCCCATCAGCGACATCACCCGCGGCCATGGGACGCACACCGTGGCCGCCGCCTGGAAGGCTCATTTCGCGCCCTTTGTAGCCGCGCTCGAGGGGAGGAGAGGCAAGACTGTGCCCGACATCGACGCGCTCTTCACGGAGTACACGGGGCCCGCCGTGCCCGGCGCCAGCGTGATCGTGATTCGGGATGGCCGCGTGATTCTGCGCCGCGCGTACGGGATGGCGGATTTGACGCGGCGCGTCGCGGCGACGCCGGAGACCGACTACCGCCTCGCGTCGGTGTCGAAGCAATTCACCGCGATGGCGACCATGCTGCTCGCGAGCGCCGGCAAGATCCGTTACGACCAATCGATCCGCGCAATCCTCCCGGAGCTTCCCGCCGCGGCGCAGAGCGTCACGGTGCGACATCTGCTGAATCACACGTCGGGCCTCCCCGACTACGAGGACCTGATCCCCGACTCGCAGACGGTGCAGGTCTCGGACCGCGACGTGCTCGCGCTGCTCGCGCACCAGGACACGCTCTACTTCCCGGCGGGGACGCAATACCGGTACAGTAACTCCGGCTACGTCCTGCTCGGACTCATCGTGGAGCGCGTGTCGGGGCTCTCGTTCCCCGCGTACCTGCGCACCCGCATTTTCAGCCCGCTCGGAATGACGGCGTCGGTGGCGCACGTGGACGGCGTTGACACGGTCCCCCATCGCGCCTATGGCTACTCGCCCGACTCCGGCCAGTTCAAGCCGACCGACCAGAGCGTGACGAGCGCGACCCTCGGCGACGGCGGCATCTACACCAGCGTCGACGACCTCGTGCGGTGGGATCAGATGTTGTACGGGGACAAGCTCGTCGATGCGGCGACGCTGCGGCTCGCGACGACTCCGCCCACACTTCCAGGGGGCGCGGAGACGCAATACGGATTCGGATGGTTCGTCGACACCTATCGCGGGGTGAAGCGCTGGCGGCACACCGGGGAGACGAGTGGATTCCGCAACGCGATCCAACGATACCCGGACCGCCACTTCACCGTGATCGTATTGACCAACCGCAGCAGCGGAGACCCGGCGGCGCTCGTCGAGCGGATCGCCGACGCGTTGCTCTTCGGAGCGCCGCGCTAGCGCTCGATGCGGTAGCCGAAGGTCCTGACGGTAACGATGTGGCGCGGGTGCGCCGGATCGTGCTCGAGCTTGCGGCGGAGCATCGCGACGTGCGTGTCGACGGTGCGGCTCATGACGTCCTCGGCGTAGCCCCACACTTCCCGCAACAATTCGAGCCGGCTCGCGACGCGGCCGCCGCGCCGTAGCAGCGCCGCCAACAGCGCATACTCCTTGGGCCGCAGCTCCACGGAGCGGCTGGCGCGATACACCTGGTGCGTGGCGAAGTCGACCGAGACGTCGCCGAAGCCGCGCAACGCGCCGGCGGCCGCGCCGCCCCGGCGGATCCAGTCGAGGAATTGCGCCGCGCGCTCCACGGTAGCGACGACGCGCTCGTCGTCGAAGGGCTTGAGCAAGTAGTCGAAGGCGTGGACCTCGAATGCCCGCAGCGCGTGCTGGTCGTACGCGGTCACGAACACGATCGCGGGAGCCCGTTCCTCGCTGGCCGCGGCCGCGACGGCGAAGCCGTCGAGGTCGGGCATCTGGATATCGAGGAAGACGAGATCGGGGGTGCCCCGGCGCAGCGCAATGACCGCCTCGCGGCCGTTGGCACACTCGTCGATGCGCGTGATGCTCGGAATCTGCTGGAGCACGCCACGCAAGCGGCGCCGTGCCGGCGCCTCGTCATCAACGATGACTGTGTGCATTGTCGCGATAGGGAATCTCGACCGTCGCGATCGCGCCCCCCTGCCCCCCTGGCGCGTTCGCCACCTCGAAGCGGTGGCTCACGCCATACAGCTGTGCGAGTCGCGCCCGCGTGTTGGCGATCCCCACACCGCCGTTGCGGGCGGCAGGGCCGCCGTCCGGAACCCCCGGCCCGTTGTCGCGCACTTCGAGGCGCAGGCGGTCACCGGCGCGTACCGCGGCGATGTCGATCTCGGCGACGCGCCCCGGTCGGGCCGCGCCGTGGCGAATGGCGTTCTCGACGAGCGGTTGCAGCAGGAACGTCGGCACTGTGGCGGCGCCGGTGCCCGCTTCCACGCGAAACGTCACCTTGAGCCGGTCGCCGAACCGCGCCTCCTGGATCGCGACGAAGTGATCGAGCAGCTCGAGCTCCTCCTCCAGCGTGACGAGGGGGCCGCGCTCGCGGCTGAACGAATGACGCAGCAGCTCGCTCAGCCGCGTGATCATGCGATTGGCCTGCTTGGGGTCCTCGAGCACGAACGCGGAGATCGTGTGCAGCGTGTTGAAGAGAAAGTGCGGCTGCAGCTGTCCCGTCAGCGCATCGAGCCGCGCCTGCATCAGCTGACTCTCCAGTCGTGCCGCGCGCACGGCGTGATACAGACCGACCACCATCGCGTAGATGAGAACGTTGAACGTCCAGTACGTCGCCACAGCGTAGTTCACGCCCGCGCTGAGAGACAACGGGGTCGTGCGGTAGATGCCGAGGCCCCATTTCACACCGCCTTCGAAAGCGGCGCAGAGGACGGCGGCGGCGAGCGCGGCGGGGAGGTGCGCGGCGACAATACGCAGCGGGCTGCTGAGTCGCGCAGCGCGCGCAGCGAACGCGGTAACAAGGGGTGTAAACGCTGCCCAGGACCACCACCCGGCCAGCTGCCATGCGACGATCCAGCCCCACGAGCGAGGACTGTCTCCCTGGAACCGCATCTGGATGGCGAAGAGCAGGGCGACCGCCGTCCAGGCGCCGAGCACCGCCAAGACGCGCCGCATATCTCTCATTGTACATCGTACTGCCTCCGATGATTCCGCGGCGTCAGAACCCTGTGAACTGCCTTGGCCCGTGGTGAGCGGGGGTGCAGCTTTGTCGCCCTGGGAGGATTCATGCGACCCATCTGGCTTGTGGCCCTACTCGCAATAACGGCACTCCCCGACCAGGAGCGCGACCGCGCGGCGTTGCTCGCCGCCGACCGGGACGTTGCCCGATCAGCCAATTCCTTGAGCGCGTTCGCCGACGACGCGGCGTACCTGTACCCGGGCGCGCCGCTCGTTCGCGGCAAGAACGCGATCCGGGCCCTGCTCGACAGCGCCGGCGCGGGAGACCTGACCTGGACTGCCGAGTTCGCCGATGTCTCAGACGATGGAACGGTGGGCTACACGTACGGTTGGACGCGTTCCGCGGATCAACAGGGGAAGTATCTGGCGTGCTGGCGTCGCCGTGACGGCGGTGCGTGGATGGTAACGGCCTACACTCGCACGCGGCTGGCCCCCGCCGTGACGCAGCCGCCCACGCCGGTCGCCGCGCCTCATTCGCTCGTCCGCGGTCGCGGCCGCGCGGACTCGCGCGAGCTGCTCAGCGCCGATTCAGCGTTCTCGGCCATGTCGGTCACGCGGGGCGCAAAGACGGCGTTCCTCGCGTTCGCTGCCGACGAGGCGATCACGCTCGGAGCACCCACGGCGCCATTCAACCGTGGGCGCGAGGCGATTGGGGCGACGTTCGCCGAGTTTCCGGCCGACGCAGTCCTCGAGTGGGCCCCTGCCGTCGCGAACGTGGCGGGTTCGGGGGATCTCGGATGTACGGTGGGCGAGGCGAGCATCAGCCCCCAGCACTCCTACAGCAAATACGTGACGGTGTGGAAGCGTCAGGCGGACGGCAGCTGGAAGTTCGTGGCTGACGGCGGGAACGCCCGTCCGGCGCCGGTTCCAACTGCTGCGCGCACGCCCCATTGAAGCGTTATGACGTTTAGGGCGTTTTCGCTTGCGCCGCCTCGGACGCCCGTCAGATTGCAACGCACATCCCTCTCGAGGCACGCATGCGCCGCCTTCTCGCCGTCACTGTCCTCGTTTGCGCACTCGTTTCGACACCCGCCGCCGCTCAAGGGCGGCGCCCCGTACGAATTGCGGGCCACTTCACGAGCACCCTTTCCGACGATCCATCGGAACAAGTGGGGTGGGGTGGGAGAGTCCTGATTCCCCTCACTCGACGGCTGGACGTCTATCCCAGCGTGAGCCGCTTGGTCGATGGGGTCGATGGAGCATGGGAGTTGAGCATCGCGCTACAGTATCGCCCCTTCGGCTCGCCCGACCGCACGCCGATCTACTTCGCTGTAGGGTGGCTGGGGATCAATAACGGAGTGAGTGGCAACGGGTTCGACTTATGGGCGAGCGGCATCGAACTCCCGACCGGCCGGTTGCGGCCGTACGCAGAACTACAATTCCTCGGCCCTCTGCGCCGGTTCTCGAACTCCTCTGCCGGCTTCGGCGTGCAGGCGCAGTTCGGGATGACCTGGGCGGTGCGATAGAGAAGGCTAGGGCGGTCCCGCGGCCTTCAGCGTCACCGCGATCACCGGCCCCACGATCGGCCCGAACCGGCTACCCGCTTCAGTCGTGCTGTACCAGCGGATCGTGGCCACGTGCTCGACCGGTATCGTCTTGAGGTAATCCACGCCGCCCATGTCGTGTTCGCCTTGGAAGACGTGTATCTCCTCCAGTTGTCCTTGAGAGCCTATCTCGCGCGGCACTTGAAGCCAGCGAGGTCGCAAGGAGTGCACGGCGTCGAACGCCGTCGCGACGTTCACAGCGGCTTTCTCGATTTCGACGGCTGTGATGGGGCGCCGCTGCGCCCATAGCGGCGCTGCGCCGAGAACAAGGGCGCTCAGCAGGGTCAGCGTTCGCGTGATCTTGACCATCGTTCCCCCGTGCTGCTCGGTGCGGGACTAGCGGTACCCGGCCGCCTGTAGCGCGAAAAGCTCCGCGTAAAGCCCGCCGCGCGCAACCAACTCCTCGTGCGTGCCCTGATCCACGAGCTCGCCTCCCTGCAGCACGAGAATCCGCTCCGCCATGCGCACGGTCGAGAACCGGTGCGAGATGAGTACCGCCATCCGTCCCTTCGTCAGCTCGGCGAACCGCAGGAACACTTCGTACTCGGCGCGCGCATCCAGCGAAGCCGTGGGCTCGTCGAGAATCAGCACCTGGGCCTCGCGCATATATGCGCGGCCCAGCGCCACCTTCTGCCACTCGCCGCCCGACAGCTCCACGCCGCCGTCGAACCGCCGTCCCAACATCTGATCGTAGCCCTTCGCGACCCGCCCGGCCACTGAGTCCGCCAGACTGCGGCGCCCCGCCTCGCGAATCCGCGCGTCGTCGTCCAGGGCCTCGATCTGGCTCACGCCGATGTTCTCGCGCAGCACGAAGTCGTAGCGCACGAAGTCCTGGAAGATGATTCCGATGTTCTGGCGCAGGCTCGCGAGGTCGTAGTCGCGCAGGTCCACGCCGTCGAGCTGGATGGCCCCCTCGTCGGGGTCGTAGAGGCGCGACAGCAGTTTGACGAGCGTCGTCTTCCCCGCCCCGTTCTCTCCCACGAGCGCGATCCGCTCATCGGGCCGGAAGTCGAACGTCAGACCGCGCACCGCCCAGCGATCGGAGCCGGGGTAGCGGAACCCCACGTTCGTGAAGCGGAACCCTTCCTTGATGGAACGCGGGACGGCCCGGGCGCCGGGTTTGGACACGACACTCGGCTTCACGTCGAAGAACGTGAAGAGATCGCTCAAGTAAAGGCTCTGCTCGTAGATGCTCGATAGCGAGAGCAGGACACCCTGGATCAGGCCGCGGCTGGCGCGGAACGAGCCGGCGAGAAACGTCAGGGTACCGATGGAAAAAGCGCCGAGCACCGTATGGTAGATGATCACCCCGTAGGCGCCGTAGTAGCCCAGGGTGCCGATAGTGACGAGCAACGTGGAGATGACGTTCCGCCGTACGGCGAGGCGCTTGTTGACCTCGTAAAACTCCGCCGAGAGCTTCGCGTAGCGGCCCACGAGGAAGTCCGACAGACCAAAGAGCTTCACTTCCTTGGCGGACTCGTCAGAGGCGCCCATGTACCGCAGGTAGTCGAGCAGCCGCCGCTCGGGCGTCCACTGAAACAACAGTGAGTACCCGAGCGAAGCGAAATGCGCCTCACCGAGGAACGCGGGCAGCACCGCGATCGTGAGGAGCAGGAGCAGCCAGGGCAGCTGTACCAACAGGACGGCGGCCAGCGATGCGAGCGTGACGAGGTCCTGCGCCGTCGAGAGGAGCAGCGCGAAGAGTCCGATCCGCCCGACGGTCTGGCGACGGGCGCGCTCGAGGTGATCGTACGTCTCCGAGTCCTCGAACTGTGCGAGATCGAGGGTCGCCGCGTGCTGCATCAATCGGACGCTCAGTCGATTCGCAAACAGATCGCCGAGCAGGCTCTCGAGCAGCGACGAGAGCCGGGCGAGCCCCTCGCCGACCACGGCGATCCCGAGCTCGAGCCCCACGAGGCCGGCGAGGTGCCACCACGCGGGCGGCTGCCCCGCCTGTACGGCGGCTCCCGCGGCGATCACGCCGTCGATGATGAGCTTGCCCACCCACAGGACGGCGACGGGGATCAGCGACCGCACGGCGCGCAGCGCCATGATGGCGACGGTGTAGCCGCGGTGCGTCTGGAACACGAGACGCACGAGGGGCGGAAGGTGCTTCAGGGCCGCCAGCCGCTGGTTCCAGGTGGGCGACGGGGCGTTCGGATCGGGAACGCTGCCATGGGACATGAAGCGAGCGCGGGTGCCGGGTGAGGCCATGGCTCTTAACTTGGTACGAATGAAGGCGTCAGTATAGTCAATGCGACTCCGCGTCCTAACGGTCTGGCTGGCGCTTGCGCTTCCCGCGGCACTTGGCGCCCAGGCGCTGACGCCGCGCGACTCGGCCTTGCACGCCCTCAACCGCCTCGCCTACGGTCCCCGCCCCGGTGAGGTCGACAGCGTGGCGCGCGTGGGCGTCATGCGATGGATCGAGCAGCAGATGGCCTTCGAGCGCCTCCCCGACGTCCTTCTGGCCGAGCGCGAACGCGATTTCAAGCTGCTCGATTACGACCGTGAGGAGCTGGCGCAGCGCTACGGCGAGGCTCTGCGCCAGCGCCGGGAGATGCAGCGGGAAATGGCCCGGAGCGGCGACACGACTCGCCCGCGGGGTGGCGGCCCGATGCGAGAGCTCCGCGAGCTGGGGGGCGAGCTGCAGCAGCTCGCAGTCGTGCGCGCCGTGCTGTCCGAGCGGCAGCTGCGCGAAGTCATGGTCGACTTCTGGGCGAATCACTTCAATGTCTTCGTGGGCAAGGGCGCCGACCGCTTCCTGACGCCGTCCTATATCGAAGAGACGATCCGCCCCAACGCGCTGGGGCGGTTCGAGGATTTGCTCATCGCGACGGCGAAGAGCCCCGCGATGCTGTTTTATCTGGATAATGCGCAAAGTGTCGCACCCGGGTCCTCACCCCCTGGCCCCCTCTCCGCGTTGCGGCGAGGGGGAACGCAACGTCGGGTTCCGACCGGGATCAACGAGAACTACGCCCGTGAGCTGCTCGAGCTGCACACCCTTGGCGTCGACGGTGGCTACACCCAGCAGGACATCATCGCCGTGGCCCGCATCTTCACAGGGTGGAGCATCGACCGCCCGCAGCGGGGGGCAGGGTTCGCGTTCCATGAATGGGCACACGACCGCGGCGAAAAGCAGGCGTTGGGAGTCAGGTTTCAGGGCGGCGGTATGGAAGAAGGTGTTCGTCTCCTCAAGCTTCTCGCGAGCCAGCACGCCACGATGCACCACGTGAGCCGCAAACTGTGCGCGCGCTTCGTGAGCGACGACCCGCCTGACGGATGCGTCGATGCGGCCGTCGACGCGTGGCACCGCAGCAGCGGCGACATCCGCGCGGTCCTGCGCGCCATCTTCACGTCACCGGACTTCTGGGCCCCTCAGGCACTGCGCGCCAAGGTCAAGACGCCTCTCGAGTTTGTCGTCAGCGCCGTCCGGGCCGCCGGAGCCGCGCCGGACTCGACGCTGCGCCTCGCGCAGGTCGTCTCGCGACTCGGCCAGCCCCTCTACTTGCAGCCGGCCCCGACCGGGTACCCCGAGACCCAGGCGCAGTGGGTGAACAGCGGCGCGTTGCTCGGCCGCATGAACGCCGCCGTCGCTCTCGCCGCGGGGCGACTCCCTGGTGCCAGCGTGGATCTCGACGACGTCGTGGCCGCCACCGCTGACCACGCCCTGCTCGTCGACGCGGTGAACGCGCGCCTGCTCAGTGGCACGATGTCGGCTCATACTCGCGCAGTCATCCTCGCGCAGCTTGCCGATGTGAACGATCCCGTACAGGCACGAACGCTCGCTGTTGGACTGGCGCTCGGTGGCCCGGAGTTTCAACGGCAATGACAGTTTCCCGCAGAGCGTTCGTAAAATCCGGTGGACTGGCCCTCTTCAGCCTGGGTCTCGACCCACTTTTTCTAGGACGCGCCGCCTACGCCCTCCGCCGCCCTACGCCGTCCTCCGCCGCCTTGGTATGTCTGTTCCAGCGTGGCGCCGTGGACGGGTTGAACATGATCGTTCCCCACGGCGATCCCCTGTATTACCGGGAACGCCCGCGCATCGCGATTCCCGCGAAAGACTTGGTCGACCTCGACGGTCACTTCGGTTTGCACCCGAGCCTGGCGCCGCTCAAGAGTCTCTGGGACAACAAGAGTCTTGCGGCAATTCATGCGGTGGGCTCCCCAGATTCCACGCGCAGCCACTTCGATGCGCAGGACTACATGGAGAGCGGCACGCCGGGGCTGAAGAGCACGTCCGACGGCTGGCTCAACCGCTACTGCCGGCATGACCAGGAGCACGCGGACACAGCGTTCCGCGCCGTGGCATTCGGGCCGCAGCTCCCGCGTATCCTGGCGGGGACATCGCCCGCCCTCGCGATCGACGACCTCCAGGCGTTCGGGCTGCGGGTGCCGCAGGAGGGCGCGCGCGACAAACTCACGCGAGCGTTCGAGGAGCTGTACGACGGCGCCGCGACGGGTTTGCTCGCGTCGTCGTCCCAGGAGGGATTCGCCGCGATTCAGGTGCTCAAGCGCGTGAACCCCGCGCAGTATCAACCCGCCAACGGGGCGGCATACCCGCCGGGCCGCTTCGGCCGCTCCATGCTGCAGATCGCGCAGCTCATCAAGGCCGGCGTGGGTCTCGAGATCGCGTTCGCCGACCTGGGCGGTTGGGACACACACATCAACCAGGGGTCGAGCGAGGGTCAGCTCGCGGCTCGCCTGCGCGAGCTGGGCGTGGGACTCGCGGCGTTCGCCCAGGACCTCGGCGAAGGCATGCGCAACGTCGTCGTGCTCACGATGTCGGAGTTCGGACGCACGATCGCCGAGAACGGCAACAGCGGCACCGATCACGGGCACGCGACCGCGATGCTCGCGTTGGGGGGTCCGGTGAACGGCGGCAAGGTGCTCGGCCGCTGGCCCGGGCTCGACCCCGCGAGCCGCTTTGAAGGGCGCGACGTGGCCGTCACGACCGACTTCCGCGACTTGTTCGGTGAGATCCTCGCCCGGCATCTGGGCGCTCCCGATCTCGGCGCCGTCTTTCCAGGCTTCAGTCCCAGTCCCCAGAGGTTCCCAGGCGCCATCCGCGTGTAATGCGTGGCCGTATATTCTGGCCATGCGCGACGCGCTCCAATCACTGCTTCGGAAGGCCAGCGCAGCCAGGAAGACCGCCGATTTCTGGCAGTCCGCCGCGCAGGTCCTGAGCGACTGGGCCGGCGGCGCGCTTCTCACGGTCGCCTACCAGGGCGTCAACGAGAGCGGCGCGGTCTCGGCAGGCGCTGCCGGCGCGTCGGGCATTACGCTCACTGCCGAATGGAAAGATCCCGAGGGACGCCACGTGGAGGCGAGCCTCGCAGGTGCCCCCCGCGATTTGGCGCCCGCCGATCTCGAGTCCGCCCTCGAGTTCGCGACGGAACTCGCGGTCATGGTGGGGCGTCGCGCGGCCCTCGAGCGCGAACGACGCCTCGGGACTTTCGTGGTGGAGCTGGCCCGCTGGCTGCTCGCCGCGCCCGAGACGGAGCTGCTGCTGCGCTACACGCTCCAGAGCCTGATGCAGCTCGTCGAGGCACAGGGCGCATTCGTCGCCCTGAAGCAGGGTGACGGAGAGACCCTCCGTATCTCCCCCGCGCTGGGGCAGGCGGCGCCGATCGAGGGGCTGGAGCTGGGGCTCCACAACAGCACCACCGGTCGCGTGATCCGGAGCGGCGAGGCGTTGATGACGGCGGACCTCCGTCTCGAGTCGGATTCCAGTCCGCTCGCCGTCCGCCTCGCCGACGCCGCGCGGTCGGCGCTCATCGCGCCGCTCCGCACCTCGAAGGGACCCGTCGGCGCCGTTGGACTGCTGCGCTATCAGGGCGCCGGACCTGCGCCCCCACCCCAGTTCAGCCTCTACGATCTCCACTACCTCACCGCGGTCGCGGCACACATCGCCGGAGGCATCGAGCTGTCGCAGGCGGTGGCCGCGACGCGCGCCGCCGCCGACCGCGCCAGCGGGATGGTCGATGCCAGTCCGCTGCCGATGGCGCTTGTGGATCCCGAGGGCACGGTGTTGCAGGTGAACGAAGCAGCGCTTCAGGTGTTCGGGCTCGCCAAGAAGGAAGCCGCGCTGGGCCGCCACCTCGAGGCCCTGGGGCTCTCCCCCAGCGGCATCACCGTGCGCCTCATTCTCGCGGGACGCCGCGAAGGTCAGCCGTGGCACGGTCGGGTGCTCGTGACGCAGGATTCGGGAGAAGGAGAGCGGCGGATCTGTGACTGCACCGTGACGGGCTTGCGGGGGCTGGGCTCCGAGAGTCTGCTGGTCGCGCTCTATGACCGAACCGACGAGCTGCGCGCGCAGCGGGAGCTGATCGCGCGTGAGAAGCTCGCGACGGTGGGCGAAATCGCGAGCGGCGTCGCGCACGAGGTGAACAACCCGCTCGCCGCGATCCGGTTGGAAGCGGAGCTGCTGGGCCGCTCCACACAGGACGCGGACGCCAGCGCCGCCGCGTCCACGATCGTCCGGGAGGTCGATCGCGCGGCGCGCATCGTCCGCAGCCTGCTGCGCCTCGCCCGTCGTGCCGATACGACGCCGACGCGCATTCAGGTCAACGAGCTGGTGCGCGACGTGGCCGAGATTCGCCAGCGCGTGCTCCGCGCCGACAACATCGAAGTGCGGACGAAGATGGACCAGGGAGCCGAAGCCGTTCTGGGTCTAGGTCAAGAATTGCAGCAGGTGGTGATCAACCTGGTCACCAATGCCGAACATGCGGTGCGCGGACGGCCCTCGGCCGTCATCCAGCTCACCACGGAGGCGCGGGACGATTGGGTGCGCCTCATTGTCGAGGATTCAGGGCCCGGGGTCCCCGGAGATATCCGGTCGCGGGTGTTCGATCCCTTCTTTACGACGAAGAGCCCCGATGAGGGATCGGGGCTCGGGCTGTCGATCTGTCAACGCGTCGTCGCCGAAGTCGGCGGCAAGATCTGGTTGGAGGACTCCGAGGCGTTGGGCGGCGCGAGGTTCGTCGTCGAGCTTCCCGCCGCCCCGCTGCGGGGCGACCTGATCGGCTGAGCCGGTCAGGCCTCGAGAATGCGGCGGCGGTACATCGACAACGTCGCCAGGCCATAGGCGCCGATCGCGATCAGCAGGACGCCGAGCCGCCAGTCGACGCCGAGCTGCCACACTCCCGCCCCCACGTACCCCGCGCTCGCCACCACACCCATGGCGATGACTTCCTTGCGCGCCATCAGAACCCCGAAGACGTATCCCCAGCTGAATCCGGCGATCGCGAGAAACACGACGCCGTTGGGGAAGATCTTCGTGGGATCGATCAGGTTGAGCCCTCCCGCGAAGGCGCAGAAGAGCCCAATGACGGTGTGGCTAGCCAGGTGCAAG
>DATHDT010000032.1:0-5353 GCA_035318905.1 Gemmatimonadales bacterium
GGTGTCGCGTTGGAAAGACTTGTGAACGTTGCGGATTTCGACGAGAGCCATGGGGGGTATCGGGTACCGGGTATCGGGTATCGGGTATCGGGTATCAGGTATCGGGAGTTACGGCGCGATCTTTACGCGCTGACCCTCACGTGGAGTTTCGAGTCCGCCCACCAGCAGCTGCTCGCCACCAGCGAGGCCGGAACGAATCTCGCGCAAGTTACCGCTGACAGGACCTGCGTCAACGTCCCGGCGCGTCACGCGTCCGTTACGCACGATCCAGACGACGGCGCGGCCATCCTCCGATCGCACCGCTGCGGCGGGCACCATCAGCCGCGGCGGCGGCGGGGCGGCCCCGACCCGCACGGCGGCGCGTCATCGAGGAACTCGACTTTTGCGCCCATCTCGGGGAGAATCCGCGAGTCGTGATCGTTGATGACGACTTTGACTTGCACCGTAGCGCGCTGGCGGTCCGCCGTCGGCACCACCTGGCGTACCGCGCCGCGGAAGGCCGTGTCGGGGTACGCGTCGAGCGTGATGCGGGCGCGCTGCCCACCATGCACCCGCGCGATGTACGCCTCGTTCACATCGACTTCGACCTCAAGGGTTCCGAGGTCGGCCATCGTCACCACGGCGCCCCGCGTGAGGCCCCCGCCCACCGATGGCGCCACCACCTCGCCCACTTCGGCTTCTTTGCGCAACACGGTCCCGCTAAACGGCGCGCGCACGTAGGTGTTTTCGAGGTTGGCTTGGGCGAATCGCAGCCCCGCGGCCGCGGCGTCGACGCGCGCGGATTGCGCGTTGGCACGGGCGTCGGCCTGGTTGAAGCGGCTCTGCGCCGCCTCAACTTCCTGCGTGGAAACGAGGTTCGGATTCTGGGTGTGGACGTCGCGCACACGCGCGTAGTCGCGCTGAGTCTGGTCGCGGTCCGATTGAGCCTCGATCAGCGTGGCGCGGGCGCTGGCGACCTGCGCCTCCGCCTCCGACACGGCCGCCATGTAGTCGGCGTTGTCGAGGCGCGCAATCACGTCGCCGCGACGCACCACCGACCCTTCGCTCACGTTCAAGACGGCCAGCCGCCCCGCGATCTTTGCCGAAACCGCGGCCTTGGTGCGCGCGACGACGTAGCCGTTCGCGACGACGCCGACCGCACCTCCACCGCCGCCGTCAGAGGACCCCCCCCCCGGTGTGGTGGCCAGGACGGTGATGACCTGAATGGAAGCCGCCGACCCGCGGCGGAGGGTCAGGAAGAGCCCGACGAAAATCACGACCGCCCCGCCGACGAGCCAGAGGGTGCGTTTGAACGCGCGCGTCAGCGCTGGAGGCGGCTGATCGCGGTCGATGCGGAGTTTGGAGAGGTCCGGTACGGTCACGCGCCCTGAGGCTCGGGCGGCAGGTTCCCCAACACGGGACCGCGCGCGGCCTGGGGCTTCTCTTTTTCCTTGGCGGGCGGCTCACCACCGATCGGCGCGGCGCGCGGCACGGGCGGCAGCGTCTTCCCCGCCACGACCATCTCCACCTCGTCGCGATCGAGCGTTTCGCGCTCGAGCAGCGCCGCCGCGAGGCGGTCGAGAGCCGGACGCCGCTCGCTCAGAATGCGCGTCGCGTCGTTGAAGGCGTTCATGAGAATGCGCTTGACCTCATCATCGACCAGCTTCGCCGTGCTCTCGGAGATTTCGCGGCGCTGCACCACTTCGCGCCCGAGGAAGATCTCCTGCTCGCGGTCGCCGACGGCGATCGGCCCGATGGCATCGCTCATCCCGAATTGCGTCACCATGCGGCGCGCGATGTTCGTCGCCTGCTGGATGTCCTGCGCCGCGCCCGGCGTGACCTTGTCGGCCCCGAACACCAACTCCTCGGCCACGCGGCCGCCGTACGCCATCGCCAGCCGTGAGAGGATCGATTGCTTGGTGTACTTGTGCAGCTCCTCCTCCGGGAGATACGCCGTCATGCCGAGCGAGCGGCCGCGCGGGATGATCGTCACCTTGTGGAGCGGATCGGCGCCGGGGACGCTCAGCGCGACGAGCGCGTGCCCAGCTTCGTGATACGCCACGAGGCGACGCTCCTCGTCCGAGAGCACTCGGCTCTTGCGCTCCAGGCCGAGCATCACCTTGTCCTTCGCGTCCTCGAGGTCGACCTGATCGACCTGCGGCTTGTTGCGCCGAGCCGCCAGCAGCGCACCCTCGTTGACGATGTTCGCGAGCTCCGCCCCGGCGAGCCCCGGCGTCCCCTTGGCAATGGGTTCGAGGTTCACGTTCGCAGCGAGCGGAATCTTGCGCGTATGGACGCGTAGAATCTGCTCCCGACCCTTGAGATCGGGCATGTCCACGACGATCTGTCGATCGAAGCGGCCGGGACGGAGCAGCGCCGGATCCAGTATATCGGGACGATTGGTCGCGGCGAGGAGAATCACTCCGTCGTTCGATTCGAAGCCGTCCATCTCGACGAGCAGCTGGTTCAACGTCTGCTCGCGCTCGTCGTGGCCGCCGCCGAGCCCCGCCCCGCGGTGCCGACCGACGGCGTCGATCTCGTCGATGAAGATGATGCAGGGCGCGTGCGCCTTGCCCTGCTCGAACAGGTCGCGCACGCGCGACGCCCCGACACCTACGAACATCTCGACGAAGTCAGATCCAGACATAGAGAAGAAGGGACGCCCCGCTTCGCCCGCGACGGCCTTGGCGAGCAGCGTCTTCCCGGTCCCCGGCGGGCCGACGAGCAGCGCCCCCTTGGGGAGCCGGCCGCCGAGGCGCTGGAATTTCTGCGGATCCTTGAGGAAATCGATGATCTCCTCGAGCTCCTGCTTGGCTTCATCGCAGCCGGCGACGTCGGCGAAGGTGATCTTGGGCGTGTCGCCCGCAAGCAGCTTGGCCTTGGACTTGCCGAAGGCAAAGGCGCGGTTTCCGCCCTGCTGCATCTGCCGCAGCATGAAGATCACGAGGCCGAAGATCAGGAGGTACGGCAGGAACACGATCAGGACGGCGCCGAAGGACTGCCCCGCCTCGCGCGCCCGCACTTCGACGCCCTTGGCGCTGAGCGACGCGACCCACTCGCTCCGGGCCTCGAACGGCAGCAGCACGTTGAAGCGTTCGACCATCTGCTTCTTCACGGTGACCGCGTGCGCGAACGTGCCCTTCACCTTCTGGCGCTCGGCGATTTCGACGGTCTGGATGTTGCCGTTGGCGAGCTCTTGCTCGAACTGCGAGAACGAGATCTCCGCCTCTTCGCGCCGCCCCTTGGAGGCGACCTGCACGAGCGCGATGGTGCCCACGATGAGGAGCGCCCAGAACGAGAGCGTCCGCAGCATGCGGCCCCAGTTGAATTCCCGCGGTGGCGGGGGAATACGGTCGGGCATCTACGTCAGACTCGCGATATAAGGAAGGTGCCGGAAGTTCTCCGCGTGATCGAGCCCATACCCCACCAGGAACAAGGTGGGCGCGTCGAATCCCACGAACTTCGCCTCCAGCGCCAAGTGTTCCGCAATGTGTTTGTGCAACAACGCGCAAATGTTGAGACTCTTGGGTCCCCGCTGCTTGAGCAACTCCACCAGCCGGTTCAGCGTCTTGCCGGTGTCGATGATGTCCTCGACCAGCAGAATATGCTTACCCTCGAGCTCCGTCTCCGGGTCGTACAGCAGCCGAACGTTG
This sequence comes from Gemmatimonadales bacterium, assembly GCA_035318905.1. Taxonomy (GTDB): domain Bacteria; phylum Gemmatimonadota; class Gemmatimonadetes; order Gemmatimonadales; family GWC2-71-9; genus 20CM-2-65-7. The sequence continues at coordinate 3,633 of DATHDT010000032.1, forward strand.
CCGCTCGAGACCGTACTGTCACCGTAGCTCGCCGCCACCAGGAAATCCACCTGCAGCGGGCGCTCGATGCGCCGTACGAGATCGCTCAGGAAAATGAAGCTGCCCTTCAACAACCCCAACACCAGCAGATCGCCGTCGGGGTACGCCGCCGTGATCTCCCGGCCCAGCTCGCGCACCCGCTCGGCGATCGTCTCCGCTTCGAAGACGATGCGCTTGAGCTCACGACCGCCGGTCTGCTTGAGCTGCGCCGTGCTGGGTAACATCGAGCCGCACCGCCTTGGTTCCGGGCGCCGGGACGCCGTCGGTACTGCGACAGATGCCCGGGACCCACAAAATGGTCTCGCCGCGGGCGATCACGGGGTAACTGGTCCGTTCGCTGCGCGGCACGCGCGCTTCCATGAGTAGCCGCCGCAATGGCCGGTGTCCGACCCCGCCGAGGGGCAGCAGCTCATCGCCTTTTTCGGGCGCGCGGAGCTCCCATCCCGGCCCATCCACCCACGTCGTCCAACCGTCCCGCTTCACCCGGGCCGGCGCGGGCGCCGCATCGGGCGTCCACTCGATCTGGAAGGCACCGAACATGGCGCTGCCCCGCTCACCCGTCGCGACGATCCGTTCGACCGCGCAGCACGCCGCGCGCGATACGCGCAGGTGGTCGAACGCCACTTCCGCGGTCCAGCCTTCGCCGAGCTCGATCCGGCGGCCCGAGGGCCGCGCGATGAGCGCCAGGAGCCGCCGCGCCTTGGCGGGTCCGAGCACCAGACCTCCAGCCCGACGCGCCGCCGCGCGCAGCAGCGCAACGGCCAATGAGTCATCATAGCCGCGCAGCGGGCCTCGGGCAACGGCGAAGCCCGTGGACGACACCTGAAGCTCAAGCTCGGGAACGAGTTCCAGCGCGCGGTCCCACGCGCGGCGATCCGCGGCGGCCTGACGGCCGAGGCGGCGCAGGTCGCTGCCGACGCGCGCGCCGAGTCGGTCGTACAGTAGTGGAAGCAGTTGCGTCCTCACCCACGAACGCAAGTGGCGTGGATCGGCGTTGGCAGGATCGTCATGCGCGGTGAGGTTGCGCGCGGCGACGTGCTCGACCAGCTCGCGATGGGTGAATGGCAGCAGCGGACGCACCAGTCCGCCCCGTCCCCGGCGCGCGATGCCCGCGAGTCCCGCGGGCGCGCTGCCGCGCAATACCCGCAGCACCACGGTTTCGATCTGATCGTCCTGATGATGCGCGGTGACGAGGTAAGTTGCGTCACGACGGCGTTGCAGCTCGCGCAGCCACGCGTACCGCGCGCGCCGCGCGTCCGTCTCGGTTGCCTCGGGCCCGAGTTGCAGTTCGACCGTTTCGAACGGCAATCCGTATTTCTCAGCCAGTCTTCCGACCGTCCGGCCGACCGCCCGTCCGGCCGTCTGAATCCCGTGATCCACGTGCGCGACAACCAGTGCGAGCCCGAGGTCCGGGGCGACACCGTGGAGCAAATCCAAGAGGGCCACCGAGTCGGCGCCACCCGAGACGGCCACCAGCGCCGTGCCCGGCGCGCGGAACAGGGGCGCGCGCGCGACGTGGGCGCGGAAGCGTTCGGGGAGCGATGGGATCTCGGTCATGTATTGCTCATGTATCTTTAAGTATGCTTCCGCCCGACCAGACCTACCAACTCCTGCGCAATCTGACCTCACCCGTCGTAGCGATCACGTCGGAACGGGACGGCAAGGAAAACGGAATGATCTCG
>DATHDT010000033.1:0-3088 GCA_035318905.1 Gemmatimonadales bacterium
TGCCGGACGACACCGAAAAGCTCGATGACCTGCCGGGCGTAGGCCGCTACACTGCGGGAGCAGTGGCTTGCTTCGCGTACGAGAAACCGGTCCCCGCAGTCGACACGAACGTGAAGCGAGTGCTCGAGCGGGTGTTTGGAACGAAGGATGTGTGGGGACTCGCGGCGACGATCGTGCCCAAGCAGGGCAAGCGAGCCTGGAGGTTCAATCAGGCATTGATGGAATTGGGAGCGCTGGTGTGTGTGGCGAGGAAACCGAGGTGTCCCGTGTGTCCGGTGAGAAATGAATGTCGGTATTGGTCGAATCCCCGGGCTGGCGCCCGGGGTTAACGAGAGCGGGCGTATTATCTCATCACCGTCCCTGCCGCCAGTGCCAGCAGCGCGAACGCGCCCGTGATCGTCGCAAAGATCGCCTGTCTCTTCCTGAGCCCGGCAAAACTCTCGGGCAGCTCGCCGCGCGGATCGAGCTGCAGCCGCCCCAGTCTTGCCGCGGTGGGCGTTACGATGCCGATCGCCATCACGGCTCCGATCAGTCCCAGTCCCTGCATCGCCATAAGCCATCCCGGCATGGTCGCCTGAAAATAGGGCATCGACAGCACGAATCCGGACACCAGCACGAGCAGCGCTCCCGGCCCGATGAGATTGCGCGCCACGACGCTTGTCGCGCGGTAGACGGCGAGGCGCTCCTCGGGCGAGAAGTTCTTGGCGGTGATCCCGGCGAGCATCATCGCCAGCCCGCCGCCGAGCCAGGCGGCGACGCCCATGAAGTGCAGGAAGAGCCAGACTCCCGTCATGCGCGACTCACGACTTCGGGTATGGGTTGCCGTCCCTTGAAACCGGCATCGAGCTCGTGCCAGTGGGTGATGCGGTCCTCGCCGAGCTTCCAGCACCAGAGAATCTCGCGCCCCTCGAGCGTGCCGTGAAAGTCGACGAGCCCTTCTTCGCCCTTGAACTCGCAGCCAACCTGCTCCAGCTCGACGAGGCACCCGTTGATCTTGCGCGCGACGTCGTCGATCTGCGCCTTGATGGAAAGCTGCTCGGGGGACTCGCCCCAGTCGGGACGCGCCTGGGCCGCGACCAACTCGTACTTCGCGACGAGGTCCTTCCAGGTCGGGTAATAGGAGGCGACGTCCTGGACGATTCGCTTCACCAAGGGGAGGGTGCGATTGGCCTCAGCCAGCGTGAAGAACTTCAATGCCCTGGATCTCCTCGGGGTGCGGGATGAAACCGACCACGCGTTTGTCACCATCGAGCACGACGATCGTCGTCCGCACGTGATGATCGGTGTCCTGGGGCACCTTGTAGCCCTTCAACTCCGTCTCCGGCTTCACGATGGGCGTGTCGGTCCGGGCATGATCCTGGACCGCGCAGTCGCTGGGATCGTGGCCCTGCCCTACGCATTCGGTGACGATATCGCGGTCAGAGATCGTGCCCAGATAGCGGCGGTCCTTGGGATTATCGACCACGGGCACGACGGAGATGTTCTTGATGCGCATGAGCGCCGCGACTTCGGATGTAGTGGCGCCCGCGGCCACGACGATTGGGTCAGCGATCATGACTTCGGATGCGCGCATATCCCTATGCTATCGCCTTCTTGGTGGCTTGGTAACCGGCCTCGACATACTGCTCGAGTCTGTCGACGGCGAACGTCGCTTCTCTTTCAGCTACCGCCCGGACGTACACTAACCGTGGTCCATCCCAAGCGGCAACGGCGCGTTCGGTTTGGGCAGCCATCATGATGCGGATCGCCTCACCGTGCGCTCGAACGAGAGCCGGGATCTTCGCGCGCTGCGCTCCCGGCTCCTCGTCGAACCCTGGGCCCACGTGCACCGCCACGACGAGATCCGCGGGGATGGCGCGGGCGGCTTCGAGCGGCAGCACCGCCCGCAGGCCCCCATCGGCGAAGCGACGGCCATTCAGCTCGAGGGGCGGGAAGTATAGAGGAAGCGCGCACGAGGCGTACAGCGCGTCGTGCAGGTCCATGCCTCCTTTGAAGAGCACCAGCTCGCCCGAGTCTAGGTCCGTTGCCGTCACCGTCAGGGGAGTCTTGAGGTACTCGAAGCGCTTGGTGGGCACGAGCCGCTCGATCGTGCGCCACAGCGCCGAGGCGGGGAGCAGCGCCGGCGCGAACATCCCCTTGATGAGCGCCAACGGATTGAAGGGGGCGATGTCCTTGCGGCGCAGGCTCAGCGCGCGGCGGCGCACGTCCTCGAAGGGCACGCCCGCGGCGAGCGCCGCGCCCACCACCGCCCCCATCGACGTGGCGACGATGTGATCGGGTTGGAGATTCGCCTGCTGGAGGGCCCGGAAAGCGCCGGCGTGGGCGAGCGCCTTGGCTCCGCCCCCTGAGAAGACGGCGACTACTCTCACGTTCCCCCTCTCCCGAAGGGAGAGGGGGTCAGGGGGTGAGGGCTATTCGCCACGGCCCTGATCGTATCGTCGCTCCATAACCCTGCTGGCCCGCCGTTTCGCCGCCCGCTCGTAGCGCCGCTTCTCATCGGGAGTCTCGGGGACGATGGGCGGGACGGCGGCGGGTTTTCCGTCCTCGTCGAGCGCGACGTACGTCACATAACACGAATTCGTGTGGCGCTTCTCGCCCGTGATCAGATGCTCGGCGATGATCTTGACCCCCACCTCCATCGACGTCTTGCCGGCGTAGTTCACCCGCGCGAAGCCGGTGATCAACTCGCCGACGTGGATCGGCTCCTTGAAGTCGACTTTGTCCACCGAGACGGTCACGCACTGCTTCTTGGCGTGGCGGATCGCGCACACCGCGGCGATGCGGTCGACCATCGACAGGATCACACCGCCGAACACGTTGCCCATGATGTTGGCGTGATTCGGCATCATGAGCTCGGACATCACGGTTTCGGATTCTTTGGGATGGCGGGCCTTCATTAGTAGTCCACCGGTCTCAAGTAGAACTCGCCGATCGCCGTCTGCGACAGCACGGCCACCGTCGGCAGCTTGCGCTTCCAGTGAGTCGAGTCGAGGCGCTTACGCACGAGCGCGACTTCCCGCTCACTAAACCCTCGTACTTCTTCCCCACGAATCAGGTGGTACAGGATGCGATCGGCCTTGGGGTAGGT
>DATHDT010000034.1:0-5647 GCA_035318905.1 Gemmatimonadales bacterium
GTCGCCGTCCTCAATGCAGACGCCCTCCTCGTGGTCCTCGTGCAGCCTGCCACCAATGTCGGTGCGCTGCTCTTCGACCTGCGCCGACACCGCTCGGCGATCGCCGGCCTGCTCTGACCGGGAGCCCGCCGTATGGCGACCTCCCCACGTCACCTGCTCGTCGTCGATGACGAGCCCCACATCGGCCTCGTGCTCCGGCCGTATCTCGAGCAATTGGGGTATCGTGTGAGCTTCGCCCGTTCCCTCACCGCAGCCCGCGCTGCCGTCAGCGCCTCGCCCCCCGACGGCATGCTCCTGGACTTGCATCTCCCCGACGGCTCTGGACTCGATTTCCTGCGCGACTTGCGCTCCCAGGACGCCACCGCCCGTCTCCCGATTCTCGTCCTGACCGCCGAGGGCGAGGAACGCGTGTTGCGCGAGGCACGGCGTCTCGGCGCGGCGCTCGTCACCAAGCCGTTCAGCCCCACGAAACTCAGCCAGCGCATCGCGACGATGTTCGGCGACCTCCCCGTCCCCGAGGACGACGCGTCGTGAGCACCTGGGCCGCGATCCTCGCGGGTGGGTCGGGCACGCGTTTCTGGCCCCTCTCGACCAGCGAGCGCCCAAAACAACTGCTGGCGCTCGTCGGCGACCGGCCGCTGCTCGCCCAGGCGGTGGCGCGCCTGCGCGGGCTCGTGCCGCCGGAGCGCACCCTGGTCCTGACGGGTCCGTTCCTGGTCGACCGCGTGGCAGCCACGGTGCCGGAGGTCCCACGCGAGAACATCCTCGCCGAGCCGCGCGCGGCGTCCACCGCGCCCGCGCTGGCGTGGGCGGCGCACGTCATTTCGAAGCGCGACCCCAGTGGCCAGATGCTCTCCCTCCACGCCGATTGGGCCGTGGGCGACGACCGGGCATTCCGTGCCGCCGCGACCGTCGCCCTCGACGTGGCGGCAGAGCACGACGTGCTCGTCACGGTAGGCGTGAAGCCGTCGCGCAGCGAGACCGGTTACGGCTACATCATTCCAGGGAAACCGATCGGGAACGGACGCCGCGTCCAGCGCTTCATCGAGAAACCGAGTCCCGCGCGCGCGGCGCTGCTGCGTCGCCGGGGCGCCCTGTGGAATACAGGACTCTTCGCGTGGGGCGTGGCGCGCTTCCTCGGCGAGGCCGGCGCCTACGCCCGCGAGTTGACCGCCGGGTGGACCGCCCTGTCGGGTGGGGATATCCCGCGCTTTTTCGCGGCCGTGACACCGATCGCCGTCGACGTGGCCGTCCTGGAGCGTACGAAACGGCTGGCCGTCGTCACCGGCACGTTCGCCTGGGACGACATCGGGTCGTGGGACGCGTTGCTGCGCATTCGCAAACCCGACAGCCGCGGCAATGTGACGGTCGGCAACGTCACGCTGGGTGAGGACGTGCGCCGCTCGGTGATCTGGTCGGAGAGCGAGCACATCGCGGTCGTCGGCGTGCAAGACACGGTCGTCGTGCGCGCCAACGGACACACGCTGGTAATGCCCACGGGCCAGTCGGAGCGCCTCAAGGCGCTGGTGCAGAAGCTGTGAGCCTCGCCCTGTACATGCTCGATCCCGATCCGGCGCCGGCCTGGGCGCCCTTCGCGGGTGTCCGCCCGCTCTGCGAGCTGCGCGCCGGCGCGCACCTGATCCGCGAGCGGTGGGAGAGCTTCGTCGGGGCAGAAGCCGGCGCCATCTTCGCGCTCCCACACCTTGCGGGGTTCCCCGAGCCGGGCGTCCCGCCCGTCGAGGCACGCCGCACCGTTCAGGGCCCCGCCGTGATCGGCTCTTCGACGTTCGCGCCCCGAGGGCTCGCGCCGCATCTGCCTGACGCTCCCGCGCGGCTCACCCACGGCGGGATCACCGTGGGGTGGGCGGTGCCGGCTGGCGCCACCTGGACGGGCCCCCTGCCCCAGGCGCAGGCCGTCGAGGTGCAGGGCCTGGTGCTCCGCGGCGTGTTCGACCTCGTGACGGCGCTCGAGCTGCTCCTCAAGGATGATCTCCTCGGGCTGCTCGGGGAATCCGATCCGGTGCCGCGCGCCGCCACCGTGATCGGCGACCCGGCGTGGCTTGCGATTCGCGAAGCCGCGGTCGAACCCGGAGTGGTCTTCGACACCACCCTGGGACCGGTGGTCCTCGAGAGCGGCGTCGAGGTCAAATCGGGCGTGCGGCTCGAGGGGCCGTTCTGGGCGGGCGCCAACACGCGCATCGTCGGCGGACCGATTCGCGCGTCGGCGATCGGTCCCTGGTGCGTCGTGCGCGGCGAGATGGCGACGGTGGCGATGCTCGGCTACAGCAACAAGTCGCACGACGGGTTCGTGGGCAACTCGGTGCTGGGCCGCTGGTGCAACGTGGGGGCCGGGACTATCACGTCGAATCTCAAGAACACGTACGGCCCCATTCGCCTCGAGGTCGCGGGGGCGACGATCGAGACGGGGCGCACGTACCTCGGGAGTCTCATGGGCGATCACGCGAAGACGGCGATCGGGACGCTGCTCGGCACGGGCTCGGTGATCGGCGCCGGGGCCAGCGTGTTCGACGGCGTGCGCGCGCCCAAGTGGATTCCTCCCTTCGCCTGGGGTGGCGGCGGCGCCGATCGCATGCAGCGGGAGGGATTCCTCGCCATCGCCGAGCGGGTGCTGCCGCGGCGCAACGTGCCGGTGGACGACGCGATGCGCGCGTACCTGGAACGCATGTACGACTGGGTGACGCGATGACCGAGTCGCAGCGCTACCGCCGGCTCGGCAAGTACGAGCTCCACACCCTCATCGGTGAAGGCGCGATGGGGATCGTGTGGAAGGCGTACGACACCGTGCTGCGCCGCTACGTGGCGCTCAAGCTCCTCGGCAGCCACTTCCGCAAGACGAAGGAGATGCAGGAGCGCTTCCTGCGCGAGGCGCGCGCGGCGGGGGCGATCCAGCACCCCAACATCGTGACCGTGTACGATCTCGGCGACGTCGACGGCCAGCTGTACATCGCCATGGAGCTCGTGGAAGGCCGGGACTTGAGCGACATCATCACGTTGCGTGAGCCGATGGCCCTGGAGCGGAAACTCGATCTCATCATCGAGCTGCTCGACGGCTTGCACTTCGCCCATCAACGCGGCGTCATTCACCGCGACGTGAAACCCTCGAACGTCCGCGTCGTGCCGGACGGCCGCGTCAAGATCATGGACTTCGGCATCGCGCGCCTGCAGTCCGCCGATGCCAGCGGCTCGGGCGCGATCGTCGGGACGCCGACCTACATGGCACCGGAGCAGATCACGAACGGCGCGATCACGCCCGCGACGGACGTCTTCGCCGTGGGGTGCATGTTGTACGAGCTGCTCTCCTTCCATAAGCCGTTCGAGGGTGAGTCGGTGCACGGTGTGCTGTATCAGGTCCTCACGACCGAGCCGAAACCGCTGCGCACGCTGGCCCCGTCGATTCCGGCGGCGCTCGAGCGGGTCGTCGGTAAGGCGATGAACAAGGTGCCTGACGAGCGCTACGAGACGGCCGCGCAGATGCAGAGCACATTGCTCGGCATCCGGGCCGCGCTCTCCGGGGCGGGCGACGAAACCACGCAGCGCCTTGGCATTCGCTGGACGCCATTGCCGGGGCCCGTGCTGAAGCTCGTGACGCAGGCGCCGATGAAGTGGCGCATCGCGGTGCTCTCCGCGCTCGCGATCGTGGTCGCCTTGCTATTGTTCTCGCCCACGCCCCCGGCGGCCGACCAGGTGGCCCCGCCGCGCGTGACGGAGCGGCCCACGGTATCGGGACCGGTGGCGTCCCAGATTCCACCCGTTTCGCCCGCGCTCTCGGCGCGGCGCGACTCGGCGCTCGCCGCACGCGACCGCGCGGTCCAGGCGGGGGCGCTGAAGAACAACACGCCGGCGATGGTCCTCGCGGAAACGATGTTCCAGGTTTCCGAGCAGGCCCTCCTCGCCGGCAACCAGACGCAGGCGCTCAATGGGTACGTCGCGGTCCTGGAGCAATACCGCAAGGCGACGGCCGAGGCGCAAACACTGCAGCGCGAAGCCACCCAGATGATCCAGCGCGTCACGCCGACGGTGCAAGCGATCCCCGCCGGGCCCTCCGTGGCCAACGCCGCGACGTTCCTCGCGCGCGCCGACTCGTTGCTCCGGGCCCAGGACTACACAATGGCCAAAGTCGCCGCCCAGAGCGCCGAGCAGGTGGCGATCGACGCGGGGATCGCCCCGCCGAGTCCGCAGCCCACGGACACCCGCGGCGCAATCGAGGTGCTGCTGACGGACTTGGGGCGCGCGCTGGCGAGCGAGCGCGTCGGCAACGTGCGGGTGATCTATCCGAAGATGACCGACGCTGAGCGACGCGGTTGGGAGACGTTCTTCCACGATTGGGAGCAGATCACCGCACGCTTCACGATCGAGCGGTTCAACGCGCAGGGCGGCGCGGCCAGCGCCGATGTGCGGGCCCTGTTCGAGTACATCCCCGCAGGCGGTGGGGCGCCGCGTCAGGACCGGCGGCGGTTCGGCATGCGCTTCGAGAAGGCGAGCGTCGGGTGGCGAGTCTCGGCGGTGGCGGAGCTGAAGTGACTACCAGGCGCGGGCGGTAGCCGGCGGCGCTTCGGGAATCGCGAGGGAATCGGGGCGTGGGACCGGCGGGCCGACGCGCCGCAGCGTGACGGGCTTCTCCAGGTCGCCGCCCGAGATCGTCAGCTTGTCCGCCGCCAGCTTCATACCGTAGACCTGCCACACGCCGTCACCCAACGTGATCCACAGGCTGTCACCCACGATGCGCCAGCGCGCGACCTCTTCACCGAATTGCGCCGAGCTGTCGCTGCGCACGACGATGTGACGGATCTCGTCGCCCGAGCGGGCCTGCCACGTGCCGTCCAGGTGCACGCGACCCTGAGCCGCGAGCACCGCCATCCCCACGAAGACCATTGCGCGAGCGTGCATGGGCGAATGATACCCGGGTTCCGCCCGTTAGGTACCCGCGGATTGCGGGACAGCGGCATGTTCGTCCGAAAGGACCGCAACCTGCGGCTCCCACTCACGCATCATGCGGATAAAGGTGGCGACGAGTTCGGCGTCGAACTCGAGCCCCGAACGTTCGTTGAGATACCCGAGCACCCGCTCGAACTCCCAGGCGTCGCGGTACGGGCGCCGCGTGCGCAGGGCATCGTAGACGTCGCAGACATGGACCAGGCGGCTGGCGTGGTGGCAGGCCCGCGGGTACGACAACGTCGGGTAGCCGCCGCCGTTGATCATGATGTGGTGCTCGTAGGCGACGACCACAGCGAGATCGAGATCTTCTTCAGTGTCGAGCAGGAGGCGGGCGCCCGCGGCCGGGTGCTCGTTCATCAGGGCCCGCTCCTCGTCGGTCAATTTGCCCGGCTTCGTGAGCACTTCGATCGGGATCTTGGTCTTGCCCACGTCGTGGAGCAGGCCCGCGATCCCGAAGGCCCGCACGTCGCGCGCGGCGAGGCCGAGGAACTCGGCGAGCGCCATCGAGAGCACGGCGACATTCAGGGAGTGCGTCGTGGTGTACTGATCGAACTCCTTGAGCTGTAGCAACGGCAGGACGATCTGCCGGCCGCCGTGCATCGCCACCGCCAGCGACCGCACGACGGCCTCGGCCTCGACGAGCGGTACCGCGCCGGTCGTCTGCACTTCCTTTTGCAGCCAGCGCAGTGTG
>DATHDT010000035.1:0-2865 GCA_035318905.1 Gemmatimonadales bacterium
CCCCGTGCGGGTCGACCCCGCTTCGCTCCGCGCCAACTACGAGCACGGCTTCCTCGAGGTCCGGCTCACCAAGCAAGCAGTCAGGGCGTCGGGTGCCCATTCGGTGAAGGTGACGTAGTGGACCGCCTGCCCGTCCTCCCGCTGGGCCAGCTCGTCGTATTCCCCCACGTCGTGCTGCCGCTGGCCCTCACCGATCCCAAAGCCGTCCAGCTCATCGACGAGATCATCCAGGGCGAGAAGCGGCTGCTGCTCGGCGTCGTCAAGCCGAATGGCGGCCTCGAGCCGCCCGAGGGCGCGGTCATGGCCACGATGCCCGATCAGCTGTACGAGATCGGGACCCTCGGCGCCGTGGTCCGCATGTTGAAGCTGGGTGACGGGTCGGTGCGCGTGATGGTGCAGGGCATCGAGCGCGCCCGGCTCTCCGGTGTGGCGCAGGGCGAGCGCTACTTGATGGCGGACTATCAGCCCCTCAGCGAAAACCTGCTGGAGGATGCGCGCACCGAAGCGCTGAAGCGCACCGTCATCGCGCAATTCTCGCGCGTCATCGACATCGCGCCGTATCTGGGCGCCGAGCTGCACGAGGTCCTCGCGGGGATCACCGAGGCGGGGAAGCTCTCCGACTTCATCGCGGCCAATCTGGATCTCGCGCTGCCGGCCAAGGCCGAGTTGCTCGCCATCGACGATGTGACGCGCCGCCTCGAGCGGCTCGCCGAGTTCCTGCAGCAGGAGCTCGAGGTGCTCGAGGTGGGCACGCAGATTCAGGAGAAGGTCAAGACGCGGCTCGAGCAGAACCAGCGCGAGTACGTGCTGCGCGAGCAGCTCCAGGTGATCCGCCAGGAGCTGGGCGAGGACACCGGCGACGACGAGCTCGACGAGCTCGCCCAACGGATCGAGCAGGCCCAGCTGTCGCCCGAAGCGAGCAAAGTGGCCGAGCGCGAGCTGAAGCGGCTGCGCCAGATGTCGCCGCAATCGGCGGAGTACCAGGTCGCGCGCACCTACCTCGACGTCTTCGCGACGCTGCCGTGGACCAAGGTGTCGCAGGACCGGCTCGACCTGAAAATGGCGCGTGACATTCTCGACCGCGACCACTACGACCTGAAAACAGTGAAGGAGCGCATCCTCGAGTATCTCGCGGTGCGCACCCTGAACCCCGACGCCAAAGGGAGCATCCTCTGCTTCGTCGGGCCTCCCGGCGTCGGGAAGACGTCGCTCGGGCAGAGCATCGCCGAGGCGCTGGGCCGCAAGTTCACGCGCGTCTCGCTCGGCGGCGTGCGCGATGAAGCCGAAGTGCGCGGCCACCGCCGCACCTACGTCGGCGCGATTCCGGGTCGCATCCTGCACGCGCTGCAGCGCTGCGAGACGCGCAATCCCGTGCTCATGCTCGACGAGGTGGATAAGATGGGCGCGGATGTGCGTGGCGATCCCACCGCGGCGCTGCTCGAAGTGCTCGACCCGGCGCAAAACACGACGTTCGTCGATCACTACCTCGAGGTGCCGTTCGACCTCTCGGGCGTGATGTTCATCGCGACCGCGAACAGTCTCGCGCCGATCCCCGATCCGCTGCTCGACCGGATGGAGCAGCTGACGCTCATCGGCTACACGCCCGCCGAAAAACTCCAGATCGCCCGCCGCTACCTGCTGCCGCGCCAGCTCAAGGAGACGGGACTCGGCGCGGAGCGCGCCGCGGTCGCCGACGGAGCGATGGAGCGGTTGATCGCCGAGTACACGCGCGAGGCCGGCGTGCGCCAGCTGGAGCGCGAGGTGCAGGGCGTGCTCCGCAAGGCCGCGCTCGAGGTGGTGGAGAAGAAGTCGGCGGGCGTCAAGATCACGGCCAAAAACCTCGAGAAGTACGCCGGCCAGCCCCGCGTGCAGAGCGAGGTCGCGGGCCGAGCCCCGGAAGTCGGCGTGGCGACGGGACTGGCGTGGACGCCGGTCGGCGGCGACATCATGTTCATCGAGGCGATCCGGATGCCGGGGAAGGGGCAGATCACCCTCACCGGCCAGCTGGGCGACGTGATGAAGGAGTCGGCGCAGGCGGCGTGGAGTCTGCTCCGCGCCCGGGCGGGCGCCCTCGGCATCCCGCTCGAGTCGTTCACGCAGACCGACGTCCACCTGCACGTGCCGGCCGGTGCCGTGCCGAAGGACGGACCGTCGGCGGGCATCACGATCGCGACGGCGCTGGCGTCGCTGCTCTGCAATCGGCCGTCGCGTCACGATCTCGCGATGACGGGCGAGCTGACCCTGCGGGGCCGGGTCTTGCCGATCGGCGGGCTGAAGGAGAAGCTCACGGCGGCGGCGCGCGCCGGCGTGACGACGGTCCTGGTTCCGGCGCGCAACAAGAGCGATTTGGTGGATCTCCCGGACGAGGTGGCGCGGTTGCTCGATATCAGGCAGGTCGACACGATCGACGAGGTGCTGGAGCTGGCGCTGCTCGCGCCCGACGAGCGTGGGCGCCTCTCGGGCGGCGTGCGCGTGATCGCCGACCGCCCCCCCCAGCCTGAGGCGCGGCCGTGAGCGAGCCCCGCGATTTCGCGACGCTCGACGCGGCGCTCGCGGACATCCGCGCGCGCGATGGCCGCTATCACGAACGGGCCTATCTGTTCGTGCTCGCGGCGCTCGAATTCGCGCAGACGCGCCTTCCCGCGCGCCGCCACCTGTCCGGCAACGAGTTGGCGTGGGCGTGCCGCGATTTTGCGCAGGAGCAGTTCGGTCTCCTCGCGCACACCGTGCTGGCGCACTGGGGCGTGTCGACGACGGAGGACTTCGGGCGCATCGTGTTCCTCCTGATCGATGTGTCGCTGCTCGCGCGGCAGCCCGCGGACCGGATCGAGGATTTCGAGCGCGTTTACGACTTCGACGAAGTGT
>DATHDT010000036.1:0-3275 GCA_035318905.1 Gemmatimonadales bacterium
GCCCCAACGGGCTTCTCCTCGCCACCGGACCGACGGGTAGCGGGAAGACCACGACGCTCTACGCAGCCCTGGGTTTACGAGATACGCGGAGCGAGAAGGTGATCACCGTCGAGGACCCCGTCGAGTATCACCTCGAGGGCGTCACCCAGATGCCCGTGACGCGCAAGGCCGGCGTCACGTTCGCCAACGCGCTGCGCAGCATCCTGCGCCAAGACCCGAACGTGATGATGGTCGGCGAAATGCGCGACCCCGAGACCGCGGCCATCGCGGTCGAGGCGGCGATGACGGGGCACCTCGTGTTCTCGACTGTTCATACGAACGACGCCGTCAGCGCCGTACCGCGGCTCACCGATCTCAAGGTGCCGCGCTACGAGATCGCGGCGTCGCTCGTGGGCGTGCTGGCGCAGCGTCTGGTCCGAAGAGTCTGCGCCGACTGCTGCGAACGCTATCGCCCCGATCCGCAGGCGGTCGCGCTCCTCGCGCAAGAGCCCGTCGGCGCGATCACCCTGCAGCGCGGCAAAGGGTGCCCCGCCTGCCGGGAGACCGGCTACCGCGGTCGCACGGGAATCTTCGAGCTCTTGACGATCACGGAAGAACTGAAGGACGCCATCGCCCACGACCTGCCCCTCACACGCCTCCGGGACATGGCTCGCGAGGACGAAATGCAGACCCTGCGTGAGGACGGCTGGGCCAAGGTCCAGGCCGGGATCACGACGGTTGAGGAGGTCCTGCGTGTCACGGAACCGTAGAGGCTTTACGCTGATGGAGTTGCTCGTCGTGATCGCGGTCATCGCGGTGCTGGCCGGCCTCGTGGGGCCGATGGTGTTTCGCAATGTGGGTGACGCCAAGGTGACCGCGGCCAAGGCGCAGCTCGAGTTGTTCGGTCTCGCGCTCGATCAATACCGCCTCGACAACGATTACTACCCAAGCACCGCGCAGGGCCTCGAGTCGCTGCGCGCCGTGCCGCAAGGTGAGCCGGCAGCGCGCAACTGGCGGGGTCCCTATCTCAAGAAACCCGTGCCGCTCGATCCGTGGGGCCGGACCTACACGTACGCGAACACTGGCTCCGCGTACTCCCTGTTCTCACTCGGACGCGACGGCAAAGAGGGCGGAGAAGGCGAGGACCGCGACATCGGACGGGACCAGTGACCGCGTTCCGATACGAAGCCGCGCGATCCGATGGTGGGGTCGTTCGAGGGATGCTCGATGCCGCATCCGAGCCCGCGGCGGCCGCGGTGCTCTCCGCACGCGGGCTCTATCCGGTACTCGTCGAGGCTTCGCAGCCTTCCAGGCCGTTGTTCCACCGCACGTCAACTCGTCAGATGGCGACGGTCTTCGAGAGCCTCGCGGCGTTTGTCGACGCGGGTGTGCCTTTGGAGAAAGCCCTTCAGGCGACGGAGCGCGTCGCGACCGGTCCGCTGCGGGACGGGCTCGGCCGCGTGGCGCAGCGCGTGCGCGAAGGCTCGTCGCTCGGCGGCGCGCTCGCGGCTGAGCACGCGTTCTCGCCCGTGACGGTGGGATTGGTGCGCGCGGGCGAGCGCGGCGTGGGCCTCGGGGCCGCGCTCGGCCAGGCCGCCGCGCAGCTCGAGCGCGAAGCCGAAACCGAAGCGCGGGTGCGTTCGGCGCTGACGTATCCCACCCTGCTCGCCGTCGTCGGCTCGGGCGCCATCGCGCTGATCGTGCTCTTCGTGATTCCGCGCTTCGCCGCGCTGCTCGCCGATCTCGGCCAGGACCTTCCCACCGCGACGCGCATCCTTCTTTCCCTCTCGGCTGGCGTACGCGGTTACGGGCTCCTACTCGGTGTCGCCGGCGTCGGCCTGGCGATCGTTGCCTTCCGGCTCGTCACCGAGCGCCGCGCCGCGTGGCATGCCTGGCTCTTGCGGCTGCCCGTCGTCGGGGCGCTGCGGCACGCGCTCGCCAGCGCCCGTGCCTCGAGGACGTTGGGCGCGCTGCTCGGTTCTGGCACGCCGGTGCTCGCGGCGCTCGAAATCGCGCGCGAAGCGGCGGGTGATGCCGCGGTGTCGACGCGCATCGCGGCGGCTCGCGGCCGCGTGGCCGAGGGACAGGGTCTCACCGCGGCGCTCGATGCGGCCGGGGCGTTGACGGCCAACGCGCTGCAACTGGCCGCGATCGGGGAAGGCTCGGGGCGTCTCCCCGTTCTCCTCGCTAAGGCCGCGCAGTTGGACGACGCTGAGGCGGAGCGGCGCCTCAAGACGCTCGTCTCGTTCCTCGAGCCCGGGATGATTCTGCTGTTCGCGGGTCTCGTCGCGTTCGTTGCCGCGGCCTTGCTCCAGGCGGTCTATGCGCTCCGTCCGTAGCCCTGGGGTGACGCTCGTCGAGCTGCTCGTCGTGCTCGCGTTGCTCGGACTTGTGTTGGGTGTCAGCGGACTCGCGATCGCGAGTCTGCGCGAGCCTCGGGAGTCCGACGAAGTGCTTGCGCTGCGCCAAGCGCGAGCCGAAGCGATCAAGTCCGGCGCACCGCGTACGTCGCACGGCGTCCTCTTTCTCCCAGACGGTCGCGCCATGGGTCCCGGCGTTGACGGATTGACAGGGGAGCCCAATGCGCCGTGAGCGCGGCGTGGCGCTGCTCGAGGTTCTCGCGGCCGTGATCATCCTCGGCGTCGCGGGGCTGGCGCTGGTTGATCTCGTTGCAGGTGGGACGCGGGCGGTGTCCGTGGCGCGGGACCGCGAGCGCGAACTGGCGGACGAGGAGCGACTGCTCACCGCGTGGAGCCTGCTCAAGCGCGATGAGCTGGATCAGCGGATTGGCGAGCGCCCCGTGGGCCCATACGTCATGCGAGTTCAGCGCCCCGAGCGCGGTCTGTATCGGCTTGCTGTCGAGCGGAGCGCGGCGTCCGGTGTCGAGGATCTGGTGACTGTCGTGTGGCGGGGGGGTCCGGCAGATGTCCGTTGACGTGTTTTCCCGGGCTCAGGGCGCGTATTCGCGGGGCTTTACCCTGATCGAGGTGATGATCGCCCTCATGCTCTCAGGGCTCGTCGTTCTGCTGGCGCACCAGATCTTCACCGGTGTCGTCACCGGCACCGAGCGGCTCGGTGAGGCGCGCACGTCGCTCGACCGCGACGCGAACGCCCGCCGGTCGCTCACTGAGATGTTCGGCTCGCTCGACGTCGGGACCGAAGGCGCAGGTGGGTTCGCAGGGCGACCCGAGCGCGTCGAGTTCACGACGTGGCAGCGCGTGGCCTCGGGGTGGCTCGAGCGGCGGCGGGTCACTCTCGCGGCCCACGGCGGACGGTTCGGTGCGTGGAGCGATGTG
>DATHDT010000037.1:0-2038 GCA_035318905.1 Gemmatimonadales bacterium
GAGCCTTAATACTGTCGCGACAGTGGCCCAGATCTCCGTCGAGCGCCAGGCCAGTCAGTCGAGCGCGCTGCTCGTCACGATCGACTACTCCCGCAACTAGCCTACAGCCCCAGCCGCTGGCGTAGCGCCGGCGGCATCAAGGGAATCGCGTACTTCACCGGGACGGACAGGGCGAACCCGGGACCCTGCCGCAGCCCGGCCCGATGCACCGAGATGACCTCCCCGTCGGCGTTGAACACAGGGCTCCCCGATGAGCCCCCCGTCGTCATTCCATCGAACTGAATCAGGTCAGACGTGACGCGCGACAGAATCCCCGCGGTCATCGACGTGCGCACCACCGAGGCGCGATCGCGCGCAAAGCCCGATCCAGCCGGGTACCCGATCAACGCCGCCGGCTCGCCTTGCCTCGCCTTCGTGCCCTGCCAGTCGATCCCCCCCAACGACGGCCCCTGATAATTCCGGATCTTGATGAGGGCGACATCGCGCTCGCGCGACGTGGCCACGACGTCTGCGAAGCGGCTGAGCGATTGATCGGCCATGGTGACCCACACCGTGTCGGGCTCCGCGTGTGCCGAGTCGGCCACCACGTGCCAGTTGGTGAGCATGTAGCCGTCGGGACTGATAATGAAGCCGGTCCCGTCGTAATAGCTCCCGCCCAGGGCCACCGTAATGAGTCCCACCGCGCCTTGATTCTGCTGGGCGAGGCCGGCGAAATCGGTGGCGCGGATGGCGCGCAGTTTCGCGTCGAGCGTGGCCGTCTGGGTCTCCGCGGTCGACACGGCGCGCCGCAGACTATCGATCAGCCCCTGCGACGGTGCCCGCCGCTCGGCGGCGGCCAGCTGCTCGCGCATGCGCTGCAGGTCCCGTTGGGCCTCTTCTCGGCGGGCGTCCCCAGCCGCCAGCTGGTCCCCCAGGGCGTGCTGGGCCCGATCGAGCGCCGCCTGGAGCTGGTTGGTCCGCTCCTGGGCCGCCTCGAGTTGGCCGCGTAGCAGCTCGACCTGCTCGGCGGGGGCCGCCGCCGCGCGGGCCTCCCCCAACTCCCCGCGCAACCGGTCGGTTTCGGCGCGCGCCGAGTCCCCGGCGGTGCGAAGGGCCTGTTCGGTGTGCTCCTCCTGTTGGGAGAGCAGCCAGTACACCCCGTACACGCCGCCGCCGAGCAGGACGATCAGCAGGATCACGAGACTCGTGAGCCAGCGGATCTTGCGGCGCGAGTCCTTGCCGACCTCTTCGGCCACGGCTCGCATGAACGCCGTGGTACCGCGCCCGCCCTTCTTCTTCTCGTCCCGGGCCTTTGCCAGCGCCTGCCCAATCAACCCTATGACGGTTTGCTGGCCGAGTCCCGCGCCCGCCTGGGGCCGCGGGACGGCCTTCAGGGGGGCGGTCCCCATGCCTTCGACCAGGAGCACCGGTCCGCCCTGCCCCAGCATGATCTTGTCGCCCAGGCGCACAGGTGTCGCCCGCGTGACGCGTTCGCCATTCAGGTAGGTGCCGTTCTTGCTTTCGGCGTCGCGCAGCACCAGAGCCCCGGTGGGCCCTACGGTGAGCTCGGCGTGCACGCGCGAGACGATCGTCTCTCCCTGCCCTGCTTCGACCGGCTGGACCTCGCATTCGCTCCCACGCCCCAACCTGATTCGGGTCCCGCGCGCCTCGTAGCGCTTCCCGGTGGCCGCCGCGAGGAGTGTGACACCGTAGGCGCGGACCTCGGCGCGTTTTGGGTCTTTTGCATCGAGGGCGGGATGCTCGGCGAGGGTTTCCTCGGGCACATCCGCGACTGCGGCAACCCGCAACTCCGGCCCCGATTCACCCAACCGGATCGTGTCGCCGACCTTGAGCGGGGGCGTCGGCCCCGCATCGACACGACGTCCATTTACGTACGTCCCGTTGCGGCTGCTCAAATCGGCCACCACCCACGCGCCGCCCTCGAAACGGATCTCGGCGTGGCGAGTGGACACGACTTTCGCGGCATCGCCGCCAAACAAGATCGTCGAGCCCGGTTCGCGACCGATGCGCACAGGAGTTTCGCGCGCTTCCGTCGCAG
>DATHDT010000038.1:0-4297 GCA_035318905.1 Gemmatimonadales bacterium
GGTGAAGGACGCGCGCCTGTCGTTGTCGGGCCGCAACCTCATCCGGATCACCCACTTCCACGGGAACGATCCCGAGGTCTCGAACTTCGGGAATCAAGCGATCGCGCGGAACATCGACGTGGCTCCATTCCCGTCGAGCCGCAGTTTCTTCCTGTCCGTGGACCTGGACTTCTGAGGAGCCGACCATGAAATCGACCCGGTTGTACCTCACGGTCGCGGTCCTCGTGACGGGGGCCTGCGACTTCAAGATCACCGATCCGAACAATCCCCTGCCGATCGGCAACAATCCGAGCCTGGCGCAAATCCAGGCAGCCGCGGCCGGCATCCTGGTGGCCGCGCGCTCGGACGCGGCGGACTGGAACCTGGACGCGGGGATCATCGGCCGCGAGGCGTACCGCTTCGACGGCTCCGATCCGCGGTTCATCAGCGAGCTGCTCGAGGGTCCCCTGGATCCTGGCGGCGGCGCGTTCGGCGGCGATCACTGGTCCGAGGAATACGCCACGATTCGCACGATCAACGATCTGTTGAACGTGATCGGAACCGCGACGGCGTTGAGCGCTACCGAGCAGAACGCGACGCGCGGCTTCGCGGAAACATTCGAGGCCTACTCGTACCTGATGGTGCTGATGGGGCACGCGGAGGACTCGATTCCGGTGGATGTCAATCGTCCGGTGACCGATCCGCCCGCGCCGTTCGTGACGAACGATTCAGCGTATCACTTCGTCTCGAACCTGCTCGATGCGGCCGATGCCCATCTCGCGGCTGGCGGGACGGCGTTCCCCTTCGACGTCGGGGCGGGATTCAAGGATGCCACCCGCGGCGACTTCTCCACGCCGGCGCTGTTCCGGCGCGTGAACCGCGCCCTCAAGGCGCGGGTCGAGGTGTATCGCGGCAGCCTCGGCTGCGGCAACCCCTGCTACACCGCGGCGCTAACCGCGCTCGGGGCGTCGTTCATCGATACTGCGGGGGCCGCCACACTGGACGACGGCGCGTATCACGTCTACAGCACGCGGCCGGGGGACATCGTCAACCCGCTGTTCCAAAACCCGCTCACCGGGGAGAATCTGGTACACCCGTCGCTGCGCGACTCCGTCGAGCAGAAGTCGGGCGGTGGGGACGACAACCGCTACACGGCCAAGGTCGTGTCACGGACCCTGACGTCCGCAGGCGTGCCGCCGCTGTCGTCGGATCTCGGGTGGTTACGCTATCCCACGGCGGACGCGCCGATCCCGATCATCCGCAACGAGGAGCTTATCCTGCTCCGGGCCGAGGCCAACAACGCGCTCGGCAATCCGGTCCCGGCAGCGGCCGACATCAACTACATCCGCGTGACGTCGGGAGGGCTCGCGGCGATCGCCGGGCTCGGGGCGCAGACACAGACGCAAATCCGGGACGAGATGCTGCGGCAGAAGAAGTATTCGCTGCTGTACGAGGGACATCGGTGGAACGACATGCGGCGGCTCGGTCTGTTGAACCTCATTCTCATCGACCGACCGGGGACCGACGTGGTGCACGCGACACTGCCCACGCCGCTCGCGGAGATTCTGCCGCGCCTGCCTTAGTCTCGTAACTGCACCTGAACGACAAACCGCCGGACGGCAGACCAGCCGCCCGGCGGTTTGGTACGTGTCAGGGCACCAGCAGCACCGCCACCATGCCACCCATCCCGTCGGAAACAACCGCGACACCCCCCGGGACAACCCATTCGTTGCCATCGACGAGCAGGTTGAAGTGATAGGTGCCGGGAGCGAGAGCCAAGGCGCCTTCCCAGATGTCCGCGCCGAGCCCGCGGAGGGGCGCCGGCTGCCACGCGTTCCAGTCCCCCGCGATCGCCACGGAGCGCGCGCCACTCATGTGGAACCGCACGACGACGCTGTCGCCGCGCCGCTGCGCCATGAGCGGCGTGAGCTGCGGCACGACCGCGGGAGTCGGCGCGAGCACCCGCCGCTTAGCCTGGACGCGCACGCCCGCGCTCACGAACCCGGCCCGAGGCAGCCCTTGAAACGGATCGGAGAGATAGGTCCCGATGCTCCCCTCGAGCGATACCGTGGGTGAGACGAAATACTGGAGCGCCGCGCTCGCGGCGCCCTTCGAGCCGTATGCGGCGCTGAGGCGACCACTGAGCCAGAGGGACCCTACCACCCGTCCGCGGTCCACTGACGCGCCGGCCGCGACGTCGGTGTACCACGCGCCGGCGTAATAGATCGGCTCGATGCTCAGCGAGAACTGCGCGGGCTCCGTGAGCCACCAGCCCCGCGCTCGCAGGTGCAACGCGCCGACGCCGGGCGCCCCTTCAATGACGCCGGTCGCCGGGCCGGCGCCGATCGCCGCCCCACGCCCTCCTCGCGTCCACATGACTTCGCCGACGACCGCACCCTCGGCCGACGCGACGCCGTCAGAACGCGTGCTGGTGGCGAGATTCACGCTGACCGCGAGCCGCGGCCGAGTCGCATCGCCTTGCCGGAGAGCCACCCATGCATCGGCGCGCGCCTGTGCGGCCCACACGCCGTCTTGGAGTGCTGAGAGAGAACCACCGGCTGCTACATACAAGGAAGGAGAGAGACGCTGGATGGCGGGAGAGAGGGTCCCGGCGCTGAATGTCGACCCCCCGGCGTAACGCACGGTCCCGACGCCGACGCCGAGGGACGCCTGCGTCTGCGCGCACAGGGCGAGGGGAAAAGCCGCCAAAAAGAAAACCGGTCCCATTCGCATGGGACCGGTAACATACAGGATGCGGTGCGTTACGGTCGGCGTCCGTGTCCCGTGCCTGCTTGGGGCGGCCGGTGCGCCAACGCCGGTGATGCCGGCGTCGCGGGAGTCGCGGGGATCGCCCGGCCTCCCTCGCCTGCCCCCGGCTGCGCGGGGATCGCCCGCGTGGCAGGGGTTACCGGCTGGTTATCGGGGCCGACGGCTTCGCCGCGCACGTGCGTGGCGCGCCGCGCCATGTTCGCCGCGACTCGCGCCTTTGCCGTGTCGGACGCGTTCGCCGACGGGATGAGCTTCCCCTTCGCTGCAGCGGACGAATGATCGTTGGCAGGAATCGGCGTTTGCGCCGCCAGCAACGTCGGCATGGCGAGCGCGATAGCGATTCCGAGGATGCGCTTCATCATGGAACCTCCTTCTTGGATTTCTGTGATTCGGGCGCTGCCCGGTGCTTCAAGGCGCGCGTTCTCGCGGCCTCGCGGAGCCAGGCATATGCCCCGTGGTGTCGCTGCGTCAGCAACTCCGCGGCCTGCCATAGTTGATCGAAAACTTCAGTCACCAGGCGTTCTGAGCGATCGGAATCCATGAGGATGCCGTACACCAACGCGTAGAGTGAGGAGCTATAACGGCTCTGCAGCTCGGTGAGCGCCCTCGCGTCACGCGCCGCCATGCGACGCAGGAGCGTCGCATCCGGTTGGGGGCCGGGCATCGGCATTGGGACCGTCGTCATGGCGGAATAAAGACTCAAATGACGCCGGGCAGGTAACGCGGGTCACAAATCCGTGCGCGGCGGCACGTTACCAGCACCCCTTCCACTGGCTCTTTAGGAGGCCTAGCATCCGGCGGATGAGCGGACAGGACGGTTCAACCGATGGGCAGGTCGTCCGGGCGATCCTGGCGGGCGACACCGAGCGCTACGGCGAGCTGGTGACCCGCTACCGCGATCGCTACGCGCGCTATGCGTCGCGGATGCTCGGCTCGGCCGATGCGGCGGAAGACGCGGTGCAGGACGCCTTCGTTCGGGCGTACGATCAGCTGGCGCAGTGCCGCGACCCCGACAACTTCGTCGGGTGGTTCTTTCTCATCTTGCGGAACCGCTGTTTCGCGGAGCGGCGCAAGAGCAAAGAGGTGGCTCCGCTCGAAGCGGCCGGCGCGATTGCCGCGGTTGAGCGGGCGGAGGTTCCGGTAGAGGCGGCTGAACAACGGCGCGCGCTGCAACACGCGCTGCTCGAGCTGACGGCGGAACAGCGCGAAGTTTTCGTCCTGAAGCACGTGGAAGGGTTGTCGTACAGCGAGATCGCGGAGCGACTCAAGACTTCCGTGCCCTCGCTCAAGATGCGGATGCACCGGGCGTACGACCGGCTCCGCGAGCAACTGAGGGATCGGCCATGAGCGGCAAGGACTTTCATCCGCAGGTCAAGCAGCTCCTCGACGGCGAGATCTCCCTTGCCGACCTGCCGGCCGCGCTGCGCGCGGAAGGCGAAGAGGCGCTGCGGCTGCTCGCCGCGGTCGACCGCGAACCGGTGACGTTCCCCGGGCTCGACACACGCGTCCTCGCGAAGCTGCGGCGGCGCGCTGAATCACCATCCTTGTG
>DATHDT010000039.1:0-2333 GCA_035318905.1 Gemmatimonadales bacterium
TCTCGGCGAAGATGATGGTGCCGTCCTCGAAGTAGATGGTCCCCTGGTTGTGCCGCAGCTCCGAAGTGACGCGCAGCGCGCCCGTCTTCCGGCTCAGGTCGAGGAGCTGGAAGACGTCGTGGATACCGAGCTCGCGTAGTGGCCCTTCAATCGCCATGGGGTGCCATGCTCATGCCGCGTCCGAGGCGGAGAAGATGTGCTGGAGGTCCACCGCGGTGCGGGCGTGCATCTTCGCTCGCTGCGCGTAGGGCCCGCCGGGATCGAGTCGCGTGACTCGCTCCCAGACATCGACGGCTTCGGCGTACCGCTGCAGCCGCGCCAGCGTGACGCCGAGGTAAAAGAGCGTTCCCACGTGTTCGGGATCGAACTTGAGCGCGCGCTTGAAGGCCTCGAGGGCCTCGGCGTTGCGCTTATCGTCGATCAAGGCGCGCCCCAGGTGGAGGAGCGCGTCGAGGTCGTAGGGGTCCTGCTCGAGCATGTCCACGAGCCGCCCGACGGCGCCGCGCACGCGACCGACGCGCCGCAGCAAGTCGGCCAGCGCGAGCGCGGCCTCGTGGAACGTGGGGAGCGCATCGAGCGCCTGGACGTAGGAGCGCTCGGCATCGATCCACTCTTCGTCCTCTTCGTGCAACCGCCCGAGTTCGAGCCACACCTGCACGAAGCCCTGGTCCAGTTCGAGCGCCGCGCGGTAGGCCTGGCGCGCCCCATTGCGATCACCGACGGTGCGCGCGATGTCGCCCTGCAGTTTGCGCAGGTCGGCGCGCGCGGGGGCCCGTGCCTGCGCCTGCTGCAAAGCGGTCAGCGCGCCGGCGGCGTCGCCGGTGGCGGCGCGCGCCTTCGCGCCGGCGATGAGGGTCTCGACCTGCTCGGGGCTCTTGCTCAGCAGGCCCTCGACGATGGGCAGCGCCTCGACGGCCCGCTGGAGGGCGAGGAGGCTCTGCACCTCGCCCAGCGCCGCGGCGGCGTTGCCGGCATCGCGCCCACGCGCCTCGCGGTAGCGCTCCAGCGCCTCGCCGTGCAACCCGCGCCGCGCGTAGATGTCGCCGAGCAGCGTCGCCGCGGCGCCCGCGTCGGCGCCGCGCTGCACGGCGCGCATCGCTTCGGCGGCGGCCAGATCCATAAGTCCCTTGCTCACGTAGTCGCGTGCCAGCGCGAGCGGATCGTCCTTGACCTTCTTCTCGCCGGCGGCCGCCGCCGGAGCGGGCGCGAGCTCCTGAAAGATGTTGTCCAGCAGCCGCTGGTCGAAGTTGAAGTCGGCCCCGAGGGTCTCGGCCGTCACGTCGGCGGAGATCTCCGGCACGATCCCGATTGTGGCGCTCTCGTACTGCAGGTCGATCGCCAGGGCGAACTTCTGCGAGACGTAGTAGGGATCGAGCTCCAGCGCGCGCTTGGTGGCGCGCAGCGCGCCGTCGAAGTCGCCGAGGTTCGAGAGGGTGAAGCTCAGGTTGTAGTGCGCGCCGGCGTTCTGCGGATCGGCCTCGACGGCGCGCACGAACGCGTTCTTGGCATCGGCGAAGCGCTTTAGCTCGACGAGCACCAGGCCCACGCCGTTCCACGCGGCGGCGGAGTCGGCCTTGTCGGCGAGCACCTGCCGGTATGCCTCGAGCGCCAGCTGAAAGCGCCGCAGATGCGTGAGCAGCAGCGCGAGGTTGAGTCGCGCCAGGATGAAGCCGCTCTCGAGCTGCAACGCCCGGCGGAATGCCTCGATCGCGTCTTCAGTGTCGCTCTGATGCGCCAGCACGACGCCGATGTTGTTCCACGCGAGCGCGTACCGCGGATCCACCTCGGACGACTGCCGGTACGAGGTGAGCGCGTCCGCGGTGCGACCCGCCTGGTGGAGCACGACGCCCCGCTCGTTCCAGAGCTTCGGGGAGTCGGGGACCTCGTGGATCAGCGTCTCGTACAGCTCGAGCGCATCCGCGAAGTCGCGCTTCAGGAGGTGGACCTCGGCCATCGCCTGGAGCACCAGGTGGCGATCCTCGCCGCGCTCCAGGGCCAGCCGGAATTCGCGGTTGGCCTCCGTGTAGTAGCCCTTCTGGCGGAACGCGAGGCCCAGGTTGTAGTGGGCCAGCTCGCTCCCCTCGGCCACTTCGGGCATGGGATGCTCGCGCAGCTTGATCTCGGCGCTCGTGCGCTCGGCCCGGTAGCGCTCGAGCGACAGGTTCGTTTGGGCGCGCGCCAGCGGCGGGTTCAGCTGAATCGCGCGCTTCGACGCCGTGCGGGCGTCCTGGTGACGGCCCATGTCGCCCAGCACGAACGCCATGAGGTAGTGGGCGTTGGCGTTGTCCGGATTGCGCGTGACCGCCTGCTCCAATGCGGCGAGCGCCGGCTCG
>DATHDT010000040.1:0-4218 GCA_035318905.1 Gemmatimonadales bacterium
CGGCGGCTACTGCGGCCCGGCCGTGAAGCCCATCGCGCTGCACCTCGTCTCGGCGGTCGCCAAGGACCCGCAGGTGAAGATCCCGATTTCCGGGATCGGCGGGATCAGCACGTGGCGCGACGCCGCCGAGTTTATCGCCCTCGGTGCCGGCTCCCTGCAGGTGTGTACCGCGGTCATGCATTACGGCTTCCGCATCGTCGAGGACCTCATCGACGGGCTCTCGAACTGGATGGACGAGAAAGGGCATCGCACGCTCGCCGATGTGCGGGGCCGCGCGCTGCCGAATGTCGCGAAATGGGAGGACCTCGACCTCAACTATCATCTGCTCGCGCACATCGACCAGGACAAGTGCATCAAGTGCGAGCTGTGCTGGACGGCGTGCGAGGACGGGGCGCATCAAGCGATTCGGCGTCTCCCCCGAGCCAACGGCGGTCGCGTGGTCGAGATTATCGAGGAGGCGTGCGTCGGGTGCAATCTGTGCGCCGTCGTCTGTCCCGTGCAGGGATGCATTACGATGAAGCAGGTGCCGAACACCTTCGCGCCGGTGACGTGGAAGGAATACTCGGCGGGCGAAGGGAAGCTGGCGCCGCGGTCGGAGCAGTTCCACACGGCGAATTGGGCGCCGAGCCGGACGTAAGGTTCATTCTGCGACAACCGTTCACGTCGCGTGCACACGGCGTGCAGATCGTGTGATTAGGCGGTCCGGACCTCGCAAGGAGCACCGATTGCCGGTTGTCGTCTCGCTGCTCCGGTCGGATGGTGGAGGCGTTCACAGTTTCTCACCATCCACCGGAGGCCAACATGAGAACCGCCTGGTTAGCAATTCCCACCGTAGCGCTCGCACTCGCCTGTGCGGACACCGATAAACCGGTAGGCATCACCGCCAGCGTGAGCGGCGGTGTCCTGCATCGCGTAGCCGTGGGCGGCAGCGATCAAGACGCGACCAACAACACCGACGCCAATTTTTCCCTCGCCGCGATTCAGTACCAAGACGGATCGGTCGGTGGCCAGTGGAGCGACCAGTTTGGGCAGGGCCAGGGCGGCGTGCAGGTCGACGTGAACTGCCTCGTCGTCCAGGGGAATCAAGCGTGGATCGGCGGCATCATCCGCTCCGGCAGCACCGGCGCGGGCGGAGTCGATCTGAGTGGCTTGCCTGCGCTCACCCGCGTGGCGGATCTCGGCACGTCGGCCAAGGATGCCCCTGACGCGATCAGCTTCACGTTCATCGGGCTCGCAGTGCAGTGCACCGCGCAGCCCAATCTCCCGCTCCTGGCGATGACGGGAGGTCAGGTGACGGTCAACTAGCGTCGTTCGAGATGCAGGGGGGGCGTCGCATAGAGCGGCGCTCCTCTTCCCCTGGAAGCTTCAAGCTGCGAGCTCGGAGACGCCAGAGGAGTTGCGCAGACGCCAAGTTGCGAAGTGGCTTCCAGTGTCAGTGGTCTTGAACATTGCCGAGGGTGCTAGTCAGCGTGGCGCCAAGGACTTCCGCAAACACCTGACAGCAGTGCGAGACGAATGTGCTCGCACCGTGTTTGGCCTGATCCGAAAGCTCGGCATCTCTTTAGAGGCGTCCCGGAGGCGCGACCGGGGCTACCGAAACCTGTTCAGGGTCCGGAGTAAAGTCCTCTCCCGGGTTAATGAATCGATCCTGCTCAAAGTTGTACTGCTTGTCGTACAACTCTTTGTACCTGCCATTGGCAACTAACAACTGCTCGTGCGTCCCCCTCTCCACGATCTGCCCCCCCTCCAACACCAGGATCTGGTCGGCGCTGCGGATCGTCGAGAGCCGGTGCGCAATCACGAAGGTCGTGCGGCCACGGCGCAACGCGCGCAGGCCGTCCTGAATCATCGCCTCGCTCTCGGAATCGAGTGACGACGTCGCCTCGTCGAGAATGAGAATCCGCGGATCGGCGAGGATCGCCCGCGCGATCGCAACCCGCTGGCGCTGACCGCCCGACAGCTTCACGCCCCGCTCTCCCACGATCGTATCGTAGCCTTTCTCGAAGCCCTTCACGAACTCGTCGCAGTGCGCCACCCGCGCCGCCGCCACGATCCCCGCGGGCGACGCGTGCGGCGCCGCGAACGCGATGTTTTCCGCGATCGTACCGTCGAACAGGAAGTTGTCCTGGAGCACGGCCCCCAGATGCTGCCGGTAGTCGTGCAGGCGAATGCCGCTCAGATCACGTCCATCGACGATGATGCGACCGTGCCCCGGGCGATGAAACGCCATGACCAGGCCGATCAGGGTGCTCTTTCCCGAGCCCGATGAGCCGACCAACGCCGTCGTCGATCCCGCGGCGGCGTGGAAGGAGACGTTCCGCAGTACCGGCTTCCCAGGGGTGTACTCGAACGACACGTCGTCGAAGCGCAGGTCACCCTCGAGCGCCGGCAGCGGCGCCAGACTCGGATCCGCCGCGTCTTCCGTGACCTGTTGCCGGATCTCCCGCAGGCGGTCGAGCCCCGCGAAGGCCTCGGTGATCTGGGTGCCGATCGAGGCGATGTTGATCAACGGCATCGCCACGAGTCCGACGAAGATCCCGTACATGAACAGGTCGCCGAGACTCATGCTGCCGCTCAGGACGGCGCGGCCGCCTTCGAGGATCATCAGGATGCCGATCCCGCCGATGATCACGGTCGCAAACGAGCCCAGGCTCGAAATGCCCGTCATCGTCCCTGCGATGTTGCGGAAGAGCCGGTTGACGCCCCGTCCGAAGACCTGCCGCTCGCCGCGTTCGGCCCGGTACGCCTTGACGATCCGGATCCCGCCGAGCGTTTCCCCCAACCGGCCCGTCACCTCGGCGTTGATCTTGCCGCGCTCGCGGAACAGCGGCCGCAACTTGGCAAACGCGTACGCCATCCCGCCGCCGAAGAGCCCGAGAATCAAGATGGCGATCGCCGTGAGGCGCCAGTTCAGCACGAACAGCACGACCAGCGCGATGGCGCCCGTGAATAACCCGCCGATGAGCTGCACCAGGCCCGTCCCGACGAGGTTCCGAATCCCCTCGGCGTCGGTCATGATGCGCGAGATCAGGATGCCGCTCTTGGTGGAATCGAAGTACGAGACGGGGAGCCGCAACACGTAGGACTGGACGGTGCGGCGCATGTCGGTGATCGCCCGCTGCGCGGCCACACCGAGGATCTGTGCCAGGCCGAACCCCGTAGCGGCCTGCACCAGGGTCGCGATGCCGGCGGCGAGCGCGAGGGGCACGAGCAGCTGGGGCTCGTTCTGTCCGATCACGCGATCGATCACCCACTTGGGAGCCGTCGGCAGCACGAAGCCCGCTGCGCGGTTCACCAGCAGGAGCAGGAACCCCAGAGCGAGCCGGTGACGGTGGGCGTAGATCAGCCCCCGCGCTTCTTGCCACGCCCCGGGCGTAATCGACGGCTTCTTCTTCGCGTCAGCCACGCGAGAAGCTTACCTATGGAAGACGCGTCTTACCAGCAGTCCGGTGGTGGACACCCGGATTTCATAGATCGCGGGCTCTGTCGCGTTAATGAACGTGGCCGAGCCATACTCCGCGTCCACCAGGGGCCGCAGCAGCCAATAGCGCCGCGCCAAATCGAAGGCATCGATCGGCTTCGCCTTGGCGATCGAGAACACGGTACGCTCCTGCGTCTGCTCGTCGCCGAGCGCGCGGTAGCGGCCCGCGATGCGGTCCAGCTCGTAGGCGGTATGCAGGCCGAGCAGGTTGCCAATGGGGCGCCACTTGAGGATGTGCGCGTCGACGTACACCGCGTCCCCCGCCAGGTCGAACATGTGGAGTTTGCCGTCGGCGAGCGTGACGGTGGCGCGGAAATGCTGGTTACCGAGGGGTTCGGTCTGGATCGTGGCCGCGACCACTTCCTGGGTGAGCGCGCGATATCCCCTAATGCCGACACTGATCGTACCGCACAGGGCTGACAGGGCGAGAAAGAGCGCGGCCGCGAGCCCGGCGACGCACGCCCCGAGGCGCTGGCGGCTGCGCCACGCGCCGCGGGCGCCGCGCAGCAGCAACAGCGCGAGAATGGCAAAGGCGATCAGCGCAAGTAGCAAGAGGGACATGGACTCTACGTTAAGACTCCCGGGGCTCTGGCGCGAATCGGCTCGCATGGGCACCTTCCCCGCTCACCGGAGAACGCGCATGAAACGATCCACGCTGCTCAGCATCGCCGCCGTCATCGCCGTCGTCCTGCTCTTTTTTTACATGACGATCGCGAAAGCCAATCAGGAGTGCAGCG
>DATHDT010000041.1:0-2092 GCA_035318905.1 Gemmatimonadales bacterium
AAGCACATTGACGTAGCAATCCCGCTGCGGCAGGCCGTTCGTCAACGCCTCCCACTCGTCGCCGCCAGTCCGGCTGCGGTAGACACGCAGCTTGCCATCCGGCGGATAGTGCTCGGAGTCGCTCTTGATGGGGACGACGTAGATCGTTTCGGGTTCGTGGGCGTGCACGTCGATCACGAACCCGAAGTCGGTGGGCAGATTGCCGCTGATTTCCCGCCAGGAGTCGCCGCCATCGTCCGAGCGCATGACGTCCCAGTGTTTCTGCATGAACAGCACGTTGGGCCGCGATGGGTGCAGCGCCAGGCGGTGCACGCAGTGACCGACCTCGGCCGCAGGGTCGGGGATGTATTGCGAGCGCAGGCCCTGGTTGATCGGCCGCCACGTCTTGCCCGCATCGTCGCTGCGGAAGGCGCCAGCTGCCGAGATAGCGATGTAGAGCCGCTTCGGGTTACTCGGATCGATCAGGATGGTGTGGAGACACATCCCGCCGGCCCCCGGCTGCCACTGTGGGCCGGTGCCGTGGCCGCGGAGCCCCGCCAGCTCTTGCCAGGTCGTGCCGCCGTCGCTGGAGCGAAACAGGCCGGCGTCTTCCACGCCTGCGTACACCGCGTCCGGATCCGTGAGCGACGGCTCGAGATGCCAGACGCGCTTGAACTCCCAGGGGTGCTGCGTCCCGTCGTACCACTGGTGCGTGGTGAGTGGCTTGCCCGTCTTGGGCGAGACGTCGTACACGAACATGTTGCTCTCGCCCTTAGGTCCCTCGCCGGGTACCATCGTCACGCCGCCCCCCGGTGTTTCCCACGTCGTGCCGCCGTCGGACGAGCGCTGGATGACCTGGCCGAACCACCCGCTACTCTGCGACGCGTACAGCCGCGCCGGGTCGGCGGGCGACCCTTTCATGTGATAGATCTCCCAGCCGGCGAAGTGCGGGCCGCTGACCTTCCAGTCGCGACGCTTCCCGTCCGCCGTCAGAATGAACGCGCCTTTGCGCGTGCCGACCAATACACGTACGCCGCTCATTGGGCCCCCCGTAGCCAATGGGAATCTCTGAGTGCAAAATAACTGACTTCCCGCAACCGCGAGAGCTTCGATGATCGATCGCCGAGCCTTCCTCCAGGACACCACCGTCGCCGCGGCGGCCCTCGCCCTGCCGTCCCGCGTCTGGACCCAGCAATCGGACCTCGCACCCGTGTTCGCGCAGATCGAACGGCGCCACGACGAGTCGGTGCAGCGGCTCCAGGAATGGATCCGCCAGCCGTCGATCGCCGCCGAGAACCGGGGCATGAGTGAGGGGTGCGAGCTGACGATGCGGATGTTGCGCGACGCGGGGTTCCAGCAGGTCACGAGAATCGCGAGCGACGGCCAACCCGGCATCTTCGCGACGCTCGATGCGGGTGCCCCGCGCACACTCGGGCTGTACTTCATGTACGATGTGAAACAGGTGGACCCCGCCGAGTGGTCGTCACCGCCCTGGGATGCCGCCCTCGTCGACAAGCCGGGTCTCGGCAAGGTTGTGATGGGACGCGGCGCGGTGAACCAGAAGGGACCGGAGGCGTCCTTCCTCGCGGCGCTGCACGCGATCCGTGGCGCCGGCAAGAAACTCCCCGTCAATCTCGGGCTCGCGGCCGAAGGCGAGGAGGAGATCGGCTCGCCGCACTTCCCGCAGATCGTCCGCCGCCCCGAGGTGCTGGCCGCGCTGAAGCCGTGTCTCGGGATCTTCATGCCCTCCGCGACCCAGGGCCTCGACGGGCAGGTCACGATCACGCTGGGCGCCAAGGGTGTCATCGAGGTCGAGCTGGTCTCGAGCGGGGAGCGGTGGGGCCGGGGGCCAAAGCAGGACATTCACTCGAGCAACAAGGCCCGCGTCGATAGCCCCGCGTGGCACCTCGTGCAGGCGCTCGCGACGCTCGTGTCGGCGGACGGCAACGACCCGGCGATCGACGGGCTCGCCGACAAGGCTCGGCCGATCTCCGTCGACGAGAAGGCGATGGTCGTTGCGGCCGCGGCCCGCATGGATGAGAGCGCCGCCAAGCGGCTGCTCGGCGTCGAGCACTGGGTGCACGATGCCAGCTTCACGGAGGCGCTCGAACTC
>DATHDT010000042.1:0-4581 GCA_035318905.1 Gemmatimonadales bacterium
CGTCCACGAATGCCCGCATCACGTCCACCGGGAAGAGCGACCGGCTGTCGGGATCGAGCAGGAAGACCGTGGGGCGGTCGTCGCCGACGGCGAGATCGCGCGCGTGCGCGACCGGGCGTGCTTCGACGCGAGACGTTTCGAGCGCCGGCGCGACCTCGTCGGGCTGCCAGCGGGGCGGGTGCAGCAGCAGGTATCTCACGGTTTGGCGCCTGTCGAGTCGCGCGGTAGCGGCTTGACGCCCGTCAACGCGCGGTACGGACGCCGCGACATCTGATCCACGAAATGGTTCAGCTGGCGCGATGCCTCGGTCAGGTTCACGACCGCGGTCCGCAAGTCGGCGCGATTCTCGCGGGTCAGGGAGGTGGCGTCGCGTGCCAGGGTGTCAAACCGCAGGAGGAGACGGTTCGTGGCGGCGAGCGTCGCCGCGAGCGAATCGGCGAAGCCACCGCGGTGCAAACGCTCGATGATCGAATCGACACGGCCCATCGTCGAGGCCACACTGCCGAGTGTCCGCTCGACACTGGGCGACACCTCGCGCAGCGTGCGCTCGGTCTCCGTAACCGTCGATTGCACGCGCACTAAGGTGCGCGTGGTCTGACGGAGTGCGTTCTTCAGGTCGTCGGAGATGTCCGAAGCGACCTGGGCGAAGGCCTCGAGCGCGCCGCCTTTGCGGCGTGAGTCGATCGTGTCACCGGCCTCGAGGTACACGCGAGCCCGCCCGAGGGTGTCCGGCAGAATCAGTTGCACTTCCATGGCGGGCGAAATCTGGCTCGGCTGTATGATCTCGGCGCGCGTGCCGATCGGCAGACGCAGGTTCGATCCATCCGAGAACCGCTCCTTGATCGACATCTGGGCGACGAAGGATATGCGGCGCGTGGCGGAGTCAACGCGCGGCGAAACAGTGGTGACGCGACCGACGGCGAGCCCCTGTACGCTGACTCTCGTATCCTGCGAGATCCCGTCGGCGCTGGCGACGCGCAGGTACACGGCGTAGCGCCGCTCGCCCCAACCGCTGGTCGCGATCAGCGCGCCGACCACCAGGGCGATGGCCCCGACGATCAGCAACCCGACGTAGAAATCCTGCCGTGTCTCCACGCGTCCTCGGCTAAACCGTTTCTGGCTCGAGCGCGCCGGCTCGCGTGAGCCGGTACACACGCTCCACCCGCCTGAGCAACAGCGGCGGGATCTCCTGGCCCGTAATGAAAATCGTGCGGCGCGCGCCTTCGGCCGACTCGCCCCCCCGCGCCAGCTCCAACAGCTCCGACGCCACCCGCGCGGTGAGCCCGTCGAACGGCTGCTCCAGCACGAGCAGTGATGGGTCGAAGGCTATCGCCCGCGCCAGGGCGGCCCGACGGCGCTCCTCTTCATTGGCCTGCGCGGGCCGCAGGTGACCCGCGGCAGCGAGGCGGACCGCTGCGAGCATCACGTTGACGCGCCCGTCGATCTCTCGTGGGCTCGCGTCGCTGCCGAAGCGGAGCGGCAGCGCGATGTTATCCCGCAGCGACAGGTTTTGCAGCAGCCCCTCGCCGGCGGGAAGGTACCCGACGCGCCGCCGGAATGCCAAACGTTCGCGGTCCGGAAGGGCGGCCACGTCCGTATCGAATGTCAGCACGCGTCCCGCGGGCGGCCGGTCGAGCCCCAGGGCGTAGCTCCCGAGGGCGCCGAGCCCCGAGTCCTCATCACCCAGCACGGCCACGGTATGGTGGGCCGGAATCTCGAGCGTAAACGCCTGCGACACATCCCGGCCCAGCGGTACGTGCTCGAAAACCAGCGGGCGTGGGGCGTGCGGAGTGGTCATCGTTCAGCCCAGGGCGACGAACAACGCGGAGCACAGAAAGATCCCCACGATGGCGGAGACGACCGCGCGACTCGCCGCGATCGGGATCTCCGTCGGGGCGCGTCGCACGGCGAGGCCAAAGTAGCTGGGCACGACGCCGACGATGAACCCGAACGCCAGCGCCTTGAAAACCGTCAACCACACGTCTTTGTAGGTCAGCGACGCGCGCACGATGTCGAAGTAGCGCGCGCCGCTCATCCCGTTGAGGGAGGCCGCGCCGTAGCCGGCGAGCACAGCCACGAGGTCGAACACGACGAGCAACGCGAACATGCTGATCAGAGAGCCCGCGAAGCGGGGGAGCACGAGATACTGCTTGGGGTCGATGCCCATCCCCTCGAGCGCCCGGACTTCGCCGAGCACCTGGTTCGTCGCGAGCTCCGCGGCGATCGCGGTGCCCGACCGGCCCGCGACGACGAGCGCGGTGATCAAGGGCCCGAGCTCGCGCACGATCGCGACTACGATCAACGTGCCGATCAGGTCGGTGGCGCCGATGCGCCCCAACTCACGCGTCGCCTGCGAAATGACGAGGAACGACAGGATGCCCGACAGCAGCGTCACGAGACCCACGGCGTGGAGGGCGGTGAAGCGCACCTGATTGATGCCGATCCGGACCGCCACGGCCCGGCCGGCGGCGGTGAGCTGCGTGGCGGCGCGCATGGCTCCAAAGCCGAAGCGCGCCAGCGCTCCCAGGCGGGAGAGCCGGCGCGCCGCGTAACCGCCCAGTCGACTCAGGACATCTACGATCGCTGCACCCGCTGGAGGCCTTCCTGCGCCTCCGCGTATTCGGGGAAGATCGCCAAGGCGCGGTTGAACATCTCCACCGCCTTGTCCTTCTGCCCGCGGTCCTGAAAGAGCAGGGCGCGCGAGTAGTAGGTCAGCGCTTCCGTGGGCACCTGGCGGCTCATCCGCTGATCAGACGCCTGGCGGGTGAGCGCCGGCAGGTTCGCATCCTTCATCAGCCGGGCCGCGATGTTGCGGATGATGTCGAACAGGTGATCGCGCTGCATCCGCTCCGACTCGGTCTTGACGACCTCGCTCGTCTCGGTGTTGATGAGCCGCACGTCGACGCGGAAATCGCCATAGAAGTCGACGAAGGTCCCCATCACCATGTAGCGCGCGCCGACCAGCTTGCCGATCTTGGCCGCCGTCGCCGCATCCACGCGGCCCTGCGCGCCGAGGTTCTGCTCATCGAGCAGCTTTTGGATCTCCGCGCGCTCCACGACGCGTGCGGCCGCGTTCGCGCTCAGCTCCGAGATCATCATGCCGGCGATGCCGCGCTCCAGCGCGTCGAAATCTTCCTTCTGTTGACCGTAGGAGCCGCCGTTGTTGAACGGGAGCACGGCGATGCCCGGCCGCGTGTCCTGGCCGCGCTGCTGCGCGCCAAGAACAGCCGGGATCAGACTCAACACCGTCACCACTGCACGCAGACGCATATCGGCTCCTGGGGTCACAAGGTCAACTGCATGCCTTCGAGGGCGGCCAGAACTTCGAGCGGCCGCCCGTCTTTCTTCGCAAACGCGCGGGCCGATTTCACCAACCCGTCCATCATCTCGTCGCTGTGCTCCGGCTCGTGATGAAAGAGCACCAGCCGTTTCACGGCCGTGTCCTGGGCGAGGGTCACCGCTTCTTCATACGTCGAGTGGCCCCAACCGCGGTGCACCGCGAGCTCCGCCGGCGTGTACATCGCGTCGTGAATCAACAGGTCCACGCCGCTCAGAAACGCCACAAAATCCTTGCGCCACGTAGCCGGCACATCGTAGTGGCCGCCCGAGCCCAGCTCGTTGTCGGTCACGTACCCGAGGCTCGGGCCGCCCTTCACGGGCGTCAGCCGGAACCCCAGCGTCGTCCCCGGATGCCGCAACTTCATGGTGCGGACCCGGAACTCCCCGATCGAAAACTCGGGCACGTCCACCTGCTGGACCGTCAACTGGGCCGACAGGGCATCGAGCGGTACCGGAAACACCGCCGGATCCATCTGCTGGCGCAGTATCGCCTCGAGCGACGTCGTCCCCTGGCGCGATCCCCAGATGCGCACCGCGTTGCCCGGCGCGAAGAACGGTTTGAAGTGGGGCAGCCCTTGAATGTGATCCCAGTGGGCGTGCGACAGCAGGATCTCCACTTTCACCGCACCGTTCTGCTTTTCGACCAACTGCAGGCCCAGTGCTCGGATCCCCGTCCCGGCGTCCAGAATGACCAGCTGGCCTCCAGCCCCCTCGACGGCGACACACGGCGTGTTGCCACCGTAGCGCGCGGTCTGGGCGCCGGGGGTCGGGATGCTACCCCGTGTCCCCCAGAAGGTCACCGTGTAGGCCATGCGTTCGGTCACGCCGTAACTCGGGCTAAGTTACTGAAAATGCGGAAGGTAGAACAAGATTGGGCCTCACCCATCGACCGTGATGCGCCTCACGAGCGTCCCGCCGCTTGCTCGAGCGTGCCGCGGTCGCGGATCAGGATGTCCTTGCGACTGACATCGATCAGCCCCTTGTCCACGAACTCGCGCATGGTGCGGGAGACGGTTTCGCGCGACGAGCCGATCATCTGCGCGATGGTGTGGTGGGTGAGCCGGCGCGTGATGCGTTGGCCGTCGGTTTCGTCCGCCAGCTCGAGGAGCAGCTGCGCGACTCGCCCGTGCACGTCGAGCAGCACGAGGCTCCCGACCTTTTCATCCACGCGCCGCAGGCGGCGCGAGAGCTCCTTGAGGAGCGCCAGCGCGATGCCGGGCGCGTGCATCAGAATGCCCTGGA
>DATHDT010000043.1:0-4191 GCA_035318905.1 Gemmatimonadales bacterium
GAGCCATTGTCCCGCCGCGATGCGCGGCTCTGGATGCGAATAGCGGCGGCCCAGCGGCCCACCGGGCCGTGTCGGCGAGCGGTAGGCGGCGAGCGCGAGCGCCGCGCCACCGAGACGCCCCGTGACCCATACCCCGTCGCCCGCCTGCGCTCCGGCGCGGCGCACGGGACGCTCCGCGGTGCCGAGCACGCACACGTCTACGAGGTACTGCTCGGACCGCACGAGGTCACCGCCGAGCACCTTCGCGCCCACACTTTGCGCCGCGTCGCCCACACCGCTCATGATCTCTACTCCGTGCTGCGCGCTCCCTGCCGGCATTCCCAGCGATACGAACACGCCGACCGCCGACGCGCCGTCTGCGGCGAGATCCGAAAGCGCCGCCGCTGTCGACCGCCAGCCGATCTCTTCGAACGTGAGCCAGTCGGTGCGAAAGTGAATGCCTTCGAGCGAGCAGTCGATGCTGACCGCGAGCGTCGTGCCGCCCACGGGAATCAGCGCGCAGTCGTCGCCCAGGTCACGCGCGCGGGAACCGAGACGCGCAAAGATGTCGCGCAGCTGGTCGAACTCGCCCTTCGCCTTCGGGGTCATCGGTTACGAGCAGCTCGGCGGTCGAAGCGCACGAGGCCACTGTCCGTCGCCGCCCACAGGTAGTCCTGGTCCGTAAGGACGTCGCGCACTGCGGCCGGCAGGTCCGTGGGGACCGTGAGCGTGCGAACGAACGCCCGGCCGAGATCGGCGCGCGCGAGGCCCTGCGTACCCCCGATCCACACGCCGCCATCCGGATCGGCGGTGATCGCGGTGGGCCGGCCGAGGGCGAGTGAGAGTGGAATCTCCTTCCACGTGCCGGTCGCGGGATCGCGCCACAGCAACGAGCGGTCGGTCGCAGCAACCACCGTATCGCCCACGCGCGCCAGCGCGAAGATCGGTTGGCTGAGCGCCGCGACGCCGAGGGCGTCGGACCGGCCGGGCGGCAACATCACGACACCGGCGCTGGTGCCCACCCATAGCGTCTCGCGCGCGGCGACGAGGCTTAACGCCGAGAAATCGGTGGACACGCGCACGACGCGGGGCTCGCGGGTGATCACCGACACGCCTCGTGTCGTCCCGACCCAAATACCGTCGGGGGCGAGGGCGAGGCTCGTCACATCGGGGAGGTCGAAAACCCGGGAGCGCATGCTGCGCGCGTCGATCTGCGCGACGCCTTGCTCGGTGGCAAGCCAAAGCCCACTGGCGGTCGCCAGCAAGCGTCGCGGGAACCGGAACGTGAACCCGAGCGCCGCCCCGCCACCTTCCGAGTAGCGAGTGGTCGAAAGATCAGTCGCTACCCACGTCAGCCGGGTGGGCGTCGCGGCCCAAATGCCGTCCGGCGCCGTCGCGATGGCGCCCACACGCCCGCCGACGAGCCCGTACGGCAGAGCCTCCCACTCACCGGTCTGCGGATCGACCCGCACCAAGCCCAGTCCGTTCGTCCCGAAGTACAGCTCGGTGCGATCGGGCGTGCTGGCGGCCGCGGTGAACTGATAGGTACGAAGACGTGGATCGGTCAGGATCAGCGCGC
Source organism: Gemmatimonadales bacterium (assembly GCA_035318905.1). GTDB lineage: Bacteria > Gemmatimonadota > Gemmatimonadetes > Gemmatimonadales > GWC2-71-9 > 20CM-2-65-7. Next base: position 1,559 of record DATHDT010000043.1, read on the forward strand.
GGATCGCGTCCGCGGCGGGGGCGCGCGCCAGCGCGGCTTCGACGGTGAGCGGGCGCGCGTCAGACGGCGGCGGCGTGCCGCGCGTCCACATGCGCGCATCGACGTCGTAGCGCACGTAGTCGTCAGGACCACCGCCGAGCCACACCGCATTGCCGCCCGGATCAGCGATGGCGACTCGCACCCGCGATGTCGGATATCCGTCGAGCGTGGTGACCGGCTGCTTCCAGGCGCGTGTCACACGGTCGTACACAAGCAGGCCGTGGCGTGTGGCCGCGAAGACCAGCCAAGGAGACGCCGCGACCGCGTCGACGACGGAGAAGTCGGAAATGAGTACGCGCTCGTCGGGACTCCACTGGGCAGTCGCCACCAAGACGAGCAGTGCCGCGAGTGCTCTCAAGCGACCTCAGGAGCCTCGAGCGCTGCCAACACCGGCGGCAGCGCCGGTTTCACATCCCGCCACGCGCGCCACACATCGGGCAACGCCGCGAGGACGTCGGCGGGACGGAGACTGCGGGCGGTCCACTGACGCGCGCCCAGGTCGGCGGCACGACCCAGCGCGTGCGCGCCGAGGGCGGCCGCTTCGGCGGGCGCCATACCACGGGCGAGGAAGGCGCCCACAAATCCCGCGAGGAGGTCGCCGCTGCCACCCGTGGCGAGTCCGGGATTGCCGCTCGCCACGACGTGCACAGGTCCGCGCAGGTCGGCGATCACCGTCGGTACGCCCTTGAGCAGGACGGTGGCCTTGAGCTTGGAGGCCGCCTTCGCCGCCGCGCCCCAGCGATCGTTCGCCGCTTGATCGGCGAGGGCGTCGCCGACGAGGGCGCGGAACTCACCCACGTGGGGCGTGAGCACCAGGGGTCGGGAGCTCGGAGACAGGGTCTCGGGCTTTACCATGTGTAACGCGTCCGCATCCAATACGGTCGGCACGGCGCGGCGCCCAAGCGCGGCAGCGAGGAACCGCTCGCGCGACGCCTCGCGACCGAGCCCGGGGCCGAGGACGACGGCGTCGGCCCATTCGAGCGCTTCCAGGGCGGCGGGTTCGAGCTCGGGGCCGAATGCCGACTCGACCGTCAGCACATCGGGAAGGCTGGCGCGCGCGGCGGCGATCGCCTCCTTGCCGGCAATGAGCTTCACGAGTCCCGCGCCGGCGGCGAGCGCGGCGCGCGCCGCATGCAGGGCGGCGCCCGTCATCCCCTCCGCGCCACCGACAACGGTGACTCGGCCACGATCGCCCTTGTGCATCGTGGGCTGGAGGCGCGGCAAACGGGCGGCGGCCCAGGCATCGGTCACGAGCACGGGCCACGCGGGATCGACGGGCGGGAGGCCGATGTCGACAATGACGACCTTGCCGCACCACTCGCGCGCCAAAAGGTGGCCGCGCCGCGGGCCGCCGAACGTGACGGTGATCTGCGCGCGCACGGGGCCGTGCGCTTCGCCGCTCGTCAGATCCAAACCGGTGGGTCCGTCGACCGCGAGGATCGGCGCGCCGTAGGCCGCGAGGCGCTCACCGAGCGCCAGGACGTCGCCTTTGATGGGTCCGGCCGCCCCCGTGCCGAGCAGCGCGTCGACGGCGATGGCGGCCTGGGGCCATGCTTCCTCGCGTGCCAGCTCGCGGACGCCGTCGACGCGCGCCAAGGCGCGATTGTCGATGGCATCGTCGGTCTTGGGATCGAGCGGCGCGACCCACACCGGGACGCGCGCGGCGTGCAGAGCGCGGGCCATCACCCAGCCATCGCCGCCGTTGTTGCCCGCGCCGGCGGCGATCAGGACGCCGCCTTGCAGAGCCGCGGGGAACTCCGCGAGCAGGACGTGCGCGACGGCCCGTCCCGCCGTCTCCATCAGGACGCGGCTCGGCACGCGGTACTGCGTTCGCGCCATCGAATCCCACGCCGCCGCCTCGGCGGCCGACAGGACCGGAATCGTCACGAAATCACCACTCCTCCGTACCCCACCACCTGCGAGTCATCGCCAGATGCCCACCCCGAGTGACGGTAGTCCGCGATGTCGGCGCGCGTCGCGCCGAGGGCGCGCGCGGCCGCGAGCACGACGGCCGCGGGCCCGCGACCGCACATCGAAATCCGCTCACGCCGGCAGCGGCTGAGCAGCTCGGCCCCGTCGAGCGCCGCCACCGCTTCGAGTGCCCGCGCGTCCTTCTTTTCCGACACGGCCGCGGGCTCGTAGTGGTTCAGGTCGCTCGACGCGAGCAGCAGGACCGGCTCGTCTGCCTCGCGCACCACGCCGGCGAGCGCGTCTCCCAGTTCGCGCGCCTGCTCCCACCGGTCCCACGCCAACACCAGCGGGACGATGCGCGCGTCGGATCGCAGCACCTGGAGAAACGGCAACACCACTTCGATCGCGTGCTCATCGCGGTGTGACTCGTGATCTACGGCGACGAGCGACGTTGCGGCGGCCACTTGCGCCGCACACGCTGCGTCGACGGGCACGTCGCCGAGCGGCGTCCGAAACGCTCCCGCTTCCCACAGCGAGGCGCCACCCGGCGCGCGGGAGACGCCGGTGTGATTCGGGGCCACGATGACGATGAGGCCTGGAAGCGTGACTCGCGCGAACACCGCGGCGGCCGTCGGTCCCGAGTAAATGTACCCAGCGTGGGGCACGATAACACCGACGGCCGG
>DATHDT010000044.1:0-4123 GCA_035318905.1 Gemmatimonadales bacterium
CCGGCGCGAGTGCGGTCCTGCTGATCGTGCGCGTCCTCACGCCCGACCGTCTCAGTGCCTTGGCTGCCGCCGCGGCGCGCTATCAGCTCGCGACGCTTGTGGAGGTGCACGTCGCCGGTGAGCTGGAGGCGGCCCTGGCCGTACGCCCTGCCGCGGTCGGCGTCAACGCGCGAGACCTCACGACCTTCAAGGTGGACCTCCGGGCCGCCGAGGCGGTCGTCGCTCGGGTTCCGCCGGAGATCCCCGTCGTGGCCGAGAGCGGGATCGAGGAGCGGAAAGACGTCGAGCGTCTCGCGGCCGCGGGTGCCGATTTCGTGCTCGTCGGCACGAGTCTCGCGCGCCGCCCCGACCCCGAAGCCGCGGTGCGGGCGCTCGCCGGGGTCCAAAGACATCCCAGGGGGTCGTCGTGAATCACAGGCTGAAGCCTGCGTCGCGCCGAGCCCACCCCTTAGGGTGGGAATCATGAGCGAGACACACCCAACCCCCGGCCGGTTCGGACCCTACGGCGGTCGCTACGTCCCCGAGACCCTGATGCACGCGCTCGAGGAATTGGCGCGCGTCTACGACGCCGCTCGCGCCGACCCACGCTTCTGGACCGAGCTCGACGAATTGCTGAAGAGCTACGTTGGGCGCCCCACACCAGTCAGCACTGTCCCGCGCCTCTCCGCGCAGGTCGGCGCGACCGTCCTCCTGAAGCGGGAGGACCTGAACCACACCGGCGCGCACAAGATCAACAACACACTCGGACAGGTGCTCCTGGCCCAACGCATGGGCAAGCGGCGCATCATCGCCGAGACGGGGGCGGGGCAGCACGGCGTCGCTACCGCGACCGTGTGCGCGCGATTTGGGCTCGAGTGCGTCGTGTTCATGGGCGAAGAGGACATGCGACGCCAGCGGCTCAACGTGTATCGCATGGAGCTCATGGGAGCGAAGGTGGTCCCCGTGACCTCCGGCACACGGACCCTCAAGGACGCGACGAACGAGGCGTTACGCGATTGGGTCACGAACGTGACCACGACCCATTACATCATCGGATCGGTCGTGGGGCCCGATCCCTTCCCCCGGCTCGTCCGTGATTTTCAGTCCGTGATCGGCCGCGAGGCGCGTGCCCAGGTGCTGGAGCGCGCCAAGCGCCTCCCGCGCACCGTCGTGGCGTGCGTCGGGGGGGGATCGAATGCCATCGGGATCTTCACCGCATTCATCGAAGACGCGGGAGTAGAGCTCGTGGGTGTGGAGGCCGCCGGCGAGGGGGTCTCGACGGGTCATCATGCGGCCACCCTGGCCGCCGGCCGGCCCGGTGTCTTCCACGGCAGCAAGAGCTATCTCTTGCAGGATGCGGACGGCCAAGTCCAACCAGCGCACAGCGTTTCGGCCGGGCTCGACTATCCCGGCGTCGGCCCCGAACACGCTTACCTGAAGGACTCAGGTCGCGTATTGTATGAATCGGTTGCGGATCGGGCCGCGCTCGACGCCTTCGCCTCCTTGTCTCGGCTCGAAGGTATCTTGCCGGCCCTGGAAAGCGCGCACGCCGTAGCGTGGGTTCTCGCGAATCGGGGGCGCTGGGCCACCGACGATGTCATCCTGATCAACCTGAGCGGCCGCGGCGACAAGGATGTCGCCCTCGTCGCGGAGCAAACGGGAGCAACGCTCTGACCGAACCCGCAGTCCCCGAACTGGCGCTACCGCCCTCGCAGGTCGAGGAGCTGATGCAGGTCATCAGCAAGGGGATGCGGGCTACGCAGCTTTACCTGCCGAACAACCCCGTGTACCAACGCGCCGTCGACAACATCCGCGGCGCGTTCCGCGGCATCTGGCAAGCCACCGACGATCTCATCTTCGACATCGGCGAGACCGAAATGCGGTGGGAAGACAACGTCGTGTACAGCCAGGACCAGCGGAACGAGAGCATCGCGTGGACGCTGTACAAGGACGGCGTGCGCTCCCTCACGTTCAAGCCGGGCGTCGAAGATGCCGAAATGGTTCGCTTTCTCGCGGTGCTGCACCAGGCGAAGAACCTCCAGGCGGATGCCCCCGACGATCTGCTGACCCTGCTCTGGGCCGAGGACTTCCAGTTCGTCAACTACACGTTCCGCGAGCTGGCGAGCGAGAACGCGGTGCCGATCGAGCGCGGCGAGGGGCCGGCGATCCCCGGCGGCGGGGCGGGAGGCGAGACGGGCGAGGGGCGCGGCACCGATCCGTCCACGATCCGCCGCCAGGTCGAGGAGGAAGCGCCGCCGAAACGCGACGGGCTGGTATCGGTCGACGACTTCGACACCACGCTCTACTTCCTGGATGACAAGGAGATCGAGTACCTCCACAAGGAAGTCGAGCGGGAGTACGCGCAGGACCTGCGGCGCAACGTCCTCGCGATGCTGTTCGACCTGCTCGAGCTGCAGACTTACGGGACCGTTCGCAGCGAGTTGATCTCGATTCTCGAGAACTTCATTCCGTACCTCCTCGGCGCGGGCGACTTCCGCTCCGTCGCGTTCATCTTGCGTGAGAGCAAGGTCATCCAGCAGCGCGCGCGCGAGTTGATTCCCGAGCATCGCGCGACCCTGGAGTCACTGCCGACACGGCTGTCACAAGCCGATGCGCTGTCGCAGCTGCTGCAGTCGCTGGACGAAGCGGCGGGGCATCCGAGCGAGGAGGAGCTGAGCGAGCTGTTCACGGAGTTACGTGCCGAAGCGCTGGCGACGCTGATGGGATGGTTGCCGAGACTGACCAACGAGCGCGTGCGCGAGCTGGTGAAGGGCTCGGCCGAACGGTTGGCGACGACCCACGCGCCGGAGGTCCTCAAGGCGCTTGGCAGCGACGATCCCGCGGTGCAGCTGGAGATGGTGCGATTGGCCGGCCGTCTCAAACTCCCGGGCGCCCCCGACGGCATGGGGCCGCTGCTCGAGAAGGGTGACCGTGAGCTGAAGCTCGTCGTCGTCGAGGCGCTGACGACGATCGCCACTCCCAATGCCGTCCGTCTGCTCGAGAAAGCGATCGACGACGGAGACCGCGACGTGCGGATCGCCGCCGTGAAATTCCTCGGGCAGCGGGGCCATCGCAACGCGTTCCCGCGCATCGAGGCGGCGGTGCTCGGGTCCAAACTGAAAGACTCGGACCTGACCGAGAAGATGACGTTCTTCGAAGCCTACGGCGCCCTCGCCGGCACCGCGGGGATTCCGACCCTCGAGAAGCTGCTCGTGCCGAAGGGCGGGCTCCTGGCGCGGAAGGAAGACCCGGAAACGCGCGCGTGCGCGGCAATGGCGCTCGGGAAAATCAGAGCGCCGGCCGCGCGCGAGGTGCTCCAGAAGGTGTCGCAGGATAAGGAGCCGCTCGTGCGAAACGCCGTGAGCCGCGCCCTGCGGGAGGTGGGCGGATGAGCGAGCCCGGTCGCCGTCCCTCCATGATGGAAACCGTCCAAACCACGGACGGCTTCCTGCGGCACGCCGGGCGCGACTTCCTGGTCGTGCTGTACACGGTGTTCCGGTCGCTCAAGCTGTATCCGATCGAAAACGCCCAGGTGCAGAAGGCGCTCGACGACCTGGCGGGCACCACCAAGCACCTCCTCGATGTGGAACGCGAGATCGAGATCCGGCTCCAGGGCGAGTTCATCTTCGTGAACTCGACGCGCCTGCGCCTCGACCTCGACAACTACGCGTCGTTCTCGCACATCCTGAACGTCTTCAGTCAGTGCGGCATCGGCGCCGTACGCCTCGACGAGGGTGTGGACCGGAAGCAGCTCCAGGTGTTCGTGTCGCTGCTCCTCGCGTACGCGGCCCGGGACGCCAACCCCAACAAGCTGTTCGAGCTGTCGCAGAAAATGGTGGACGGGGGGGTGTCGTTCATCTCCGTCGAGCCGCCCCTCGAGACCGAAGAAGACGTCGAGGAAGAGGAACGGCAGAAGGAGGCCGCGAAGCGCACCTACGCCCGCTCGGTCGCGGTGACGAAGGAAGTGATCAACAGCATCCGCATGGGCCGCACCGCCAACGTGAAGAAGGTGAAGCGCGCGGTCCAGGCGATCGTCGACCAGGTGCTCAACAACGAGTCGTCGCTGGTCGGGTTGACGACGTTGCGCGATTACGACGAGTACACGTTCACCCACTCCGTGAACGTGTGCATTTTCTCGGTGGCC
>DATHDT010000045.1:0-5849 GCA_035318905.1 Gemmatimonadales bacterium
CGACTTGACGTATGCGCGACGGCTCGGCCAGGCCTTGGGCGCGCCGGACCAGCAGCAGGTATTCCGCACCTGCTTGCTGCACGATCACGACGAGCCGCCCGTGAAGTGGTCGCGCGTCCACCACGATCGGTTCGTGTTCGTGTCGCCGTCGAACGATCTCCGCTTTCTGGGGGCGGTGCCGCTGCAACGCGAGCAACTGAAGGACTATCCCGAACGCGGCAAGTTCGTCGGCCTCGTCGGGATCGCGGTCGGCCTGGGTTCGAACTTTTTGAACGCCGTGTACGCCGAGAAGCGCCTGATCCTGAACAACGGCAGCCATCGCGCGTACACACTGCGACGGCTGGGGGTGACGCACGTACCGTGCATCATCCAACACTGCGCCTCGCGGGACGAAGTGGACGCCGTGGCGGCGACCGAGGTGCGGAAGAACCCCGACGCCTATCTGAAGGATCCGCGACCCTCGATGCTCAAGGACTACTTCGATCCACAGCTCCATCTCGTGATGCCAGCCTATCGCCGGCTGCGTCAGGTCACCGTGCGGTTCGAAATCGAGGAGAATGCCGTGCCGGCGTTGTGATCGCCCATTTGGCACGGCCGTCTTGATAGCAGTAGACTTAGCAAATGACCCATCATCTTTCGATCGCCATCGTCGTCGTGACCCTCGCCGCCTGCGGTGGCGGCGAGAGCAGCGACAAGCAGGCCGTGAACCGCGACACGCTGACGCAGCGGCAGAAGGACAGCATTCTCGCCAAGTCCAGCATCCCCGGCGCGAGCAATGTCGGGCGCGCCATGCGGGCGGCCGACTCGACGAGCGCCGGCGCGCATCGCGCCGACTCGGTGGCCGCGGACACTACCGAGCGGTGAAGGCGTACGGTCTCGCCGCGGCGGCGCTCGCCGTCGCCGCGTGCGGGCCCTCCAATCCCTGCGCCGGAGCGCAATTCCGGCGCCTGGAGCGGTTCTCCCGGCCCTACGCGGGCCACTGGGTCGTCGCGCGTGGCGACACGCTGACGTTCCCTGACTCGCCACCGATGAGCGACCACTTTCGTCTCACGAACGTCGTGCTCGATACGGCGACGATCGTGAGGGGAAACAATTGTCTGTTTCGCGGGCGCATCGTGTTCAGCAACCCGCGCGCCGAGACGCTCGCCGTCACCTGGTTCGGCCAGCCGGAACAGGCGGTCGTCAACGGCTGGCCCGTGGAGCTCGGGCCCTTTGCCGGCCTGTCCGTTTCCTGGTACGGGAGTGACTCCCTGCGAGGCGCGGTGCTGTTCGACTCGCGCATGGGCGTGCAGGTACGCCCCGGGGTGACGGCACAATTCACGGCCGGCCGGTTATCTTCCGCTCCATGAAAGGTTTCTTCTTCCGACTCCTGATCACCGCCTTCGGCCTCTGGGCCGCGGCCGCGATCGTGCCCGGCGTCGTGATCACCGGCTGGCAGGCGCTGCTCGTGTCCGCGCTCTTGCTCGGCATGGTCAACGCCGTCATCCGCCCCGTCATCCTGATCCTCACCCTGCCGCTCACGGTCCTGACGCTGGGGCTCTTCATCCTGGTCGTGAACGGCATCTCCCTCGGCATCGTGGCGTGGCTCGTCCCGGGGTTCCACCTGGCGGGCCTCTGGTCTGCAACGCTCGGCGCGTGCGTGGTGGGGATCACAAGCTGGTTCGCATCGTCCTTCGTGGGCGGCTCGGGTCGGATCGAGCGGATCCGCCGGGTCGAGGTCAGCGGACGCCAGATCGAGTGAACTGCAAGCTGTGCGGCGCTCACGACCTGTCGCTTTTCTACACCCAGGGTGACCGGCGCCAGTTTCGGTTCTATCGATGCCCGCGCTGCCGCCTGGTGGTCTACGACACGCAGAGCGGGGTGAACCAGGAGAAATACATCCTCTCGCGCGTCGACCCCACCGCGCCAACGCGCCAGAACCGCGGCCACCGGCAGACGCACGCCTTCATCCGGCGACACGCCCGGCCACCGGGCCGGCTGCTCGACATGGGGTGTGGCGACGGCACGGTGCTCTGGCTCGCGAAGCAGGATGGCTGGGAGGTGAAAGGCGTCGAGCTGTTTCCAGAGCACACCGCCCTGGTCCGTGCGCAGCTCGGACTGGACGTCGAGACCTCGGACATCGCGGCGTACCAAGGCGTGAAGGAGGCATGGGATTGCGTCGTCCTCACGCATGTTCTGGAGCACCTGCCCGATCCACTCGGAGCGCTGCGCAAGATCCACGACCTCCTGAAGCCGGGCGGCGTGGGCGTGCTCGAGTTTCCCAACATCGACGCCTTCGATGCGCGCCTGCGGCGTTGGCTCGACCGCTGGCACCTGCACCGCCGCCGCTACGCTCCGACCTACGTCCCCGGCCACGTGCAGGAGTTCTGCCGCGCGTCGTTTGCGTTCGCCGCGGAGCGGTCGGGGCTTGAGCTCGCGGTGTGGGAGACCTACGCCATCAATCCCGTGAAATACTTTCTCTTCCGGCGCGTGCCGATCGGCAACAAGGCCCGCGTCCTCGTGCGGAGACCTCGATGATTGCCGCGGAAACACCTGCGCTGCTCCTCCGCCTCGAGGTGGTGGAGCGGAATCTCGAGTACATGGCCGAGAGAGCCAGGCGTCTCGGCGTCTCGCTGCGCCCGCACATCAAGACGCACAAGTGCGTCGAGTTGGCGCGGCGCCAGCTTGGTCACGGCGCCGCTGGAATCACGGTCTCGACGTTGTTCGAAGCGGAGGTCTTCGCGCGCGCCGGGTTCACGGATATCACGTGGGCATTTCCGCTCGATCCGACCCACATCTCCCACGTCCGGCGGATCGCGGAGCGCACCACGCTGCGAGTGTTGGTGGACGACCTCGCCACCGCCAAGTTGCTCGCGGGCACGGGATTGCACGTGTGGCTCAAGGTCGACTGCGGGTATCACCGCGCGGGTGTCGATCCCGCGTCGCCGTACGCGCTCGAAGTGGCCCGCGCGCTCGGGGCCGAGCGGGGCCTGACGTTCGACGGCATCCTGAGTCATTCGGGGCATGCCTACCACACGCGCAACAAGGCGGAGGCGGCCCGTGTGGCCGAGCAGGAGCGCCAGGTGATGGTCTGGTTCGCGGATCTGCTGCGTAAGGACGGACTGCCGGTACGAGGGATCAGCGTCGGCTCGACGCCCGCGATGGCAGCGGTGGAGAACCTGACGGGCGTCACCGAAGCCCGCCCCGGCAACTACATCTTCTACGACCGCACGATGGTGTTGATCGGTTGCTGCGCTCCCGACGACGTCGGCGTGACGGTGCTCGCGAGCGTCGTGTCGCACCAACCCGGCGCCTCACATTTCATCGTCGACGCGGGCGCGCTGTCGCTCTCCAAGGACTTGGGACCGACGCATCTGGGTGTCCCTCCCGCGATGGGCGAGGTCCGCGGTCACCCGGAGGTGACCTTCGCGTCGGTGTCGCAGGAACACGGCATCATTCGCGCGGCGACGCCGGCGGCACGGGCGGCGATCGACGGGAAGTTCAAGGTCGGCGACCAGATCGAGATCGTCCCCAATCACTCGTGCCTCACGATGGCACACTTCGACCAATACGTCGTGCTGGACCGCGGGACGGTCACGGATCGCTGGAAGATCGAGCGGGGCCGATGAGGACGATTCCCTGGCAGGCGTGGTTCGCGCTCTGCTGGGCCGTGATCGGGCCACCGTTGTTGGTGTACGCGGCGCTGCGCGTCAGCCGCGGCAAGATCCCGGTGCACGCGGCCCTGATGATCGGAGCAGCGCTGGTGACCGTCGCCGTCCTGGTTTCCTTCGGATTCGTGGCCGAGCCCAGCCCGCGGCGGCCGGCCCTGCGCGCCCTGCCCCTCTTCAAGGTCCACCTGGCCTTCGCGTTCACGGCGCTGGCCGGGATCGCCTGGCAGCTCACGAGTCGCGCGGTGCCCCGGTTGCGCACCCTGCACCGCCACACCGGCCCGTATATCGTTCTCATCTGGTGCCTCGCCCTGGTCACCGGGATTTACAATTTCATTTTCCTCTACGTCATGGGCGGACCATGAAAGTCTTCTTCAGGCATTTCTTCATCGCGCTTCTCCCTCTCGTCTTTGGTGTGGGGGCGGGTTGGGGTTTCGCGTTCACGCTGGCGTACACGCACAACACGTGCGGGCGCCTGGTAGGACCGGTGTTCGCGCCCAAGTGTCACTGGATCCAGCTGGAGTACCAGATCATGTGGATGATGGCGGGCACGGCGTTGGGCTGTGTCGTGGCAGCCACATGGGGCGCCTGGCTGGAACTTCGCCGCCGCCGCGCCGTACAACCGCCGGACCCGAACCAAGGAGGACCCTGATGAAATCGATGAAATCGATGCTCTCCCTGGCACTGGTGCTGGGGCTCACGAGCGGCCTCGCCGCCCAGGATACGACCGCCGCCGCTGCCGCTCCCGCGATGCAAAGCGCAGCGAACGTCGAAGCCGTCCTCGCCCGAACCGTGATGGATCGGGCGCCGCAGGACACCGGCGCCGCGTTCCCACCCGACGTCGGCCAGCTGGTGCTGTGGATGCGTGTGACCAGCGGCGCGGGTCAGACGCTCAATCACGTCTGGTTCCATGGTGATACCGAAGTCGGCAACATCCCCCTCACGATTGGCGGATCGCCGTGGCGGACGTGGAGTCGGAAGACGATTCCGGCCGACGCGACGGGTGCCTGGCATGTGGAAATCCGCGATGCGGCGGGGACCGTGCTGAAGCGAATCGACTTTACGATCGGCTGATAAGCGGTCAGGCGGTTAGTCGGGTAGCCGGCACGTCTAGCCGACTAACCGACTAACCGGCTAGTTTTTGCCCACCATGGATCTCGTCCCGCAGGTCGTCGCCAATCTCGAAGTCGAAGAAGGCCAGGCCGAAAAAGGCGTCGGCGCGGTTCTGATGGCGCTGCGGATGGTCGTCGACAAACCCACATTCGAGAAGGTCAAGGCGGTCGTTCCGAACCACGAGAGCTACATGGGTCGCGCCCTGATGAGCACCGCGCGCACCGGGGAGATGATCGGCGTCATGGGCCCCGCGGCGCTGATGGCCGGTCTGTCGGCCGCCGGCTTTAAGAAAGAAGACGTCCCGCGCCTCGGCCGCATCGTGACGGAGTTCCTACGGCCCACGCTTGGCAACGACACGATCGACCGGTTCCTCGAAGGGGCCCCAGCTCTCAAGAGCTAGGGCCTAGGGACTACAGCGCCATCCACGCCGCCAGCGCCGCGGCTTTCTCCTCTGCCCGCCAAGGACCCTCGACGTTCTCGCCGAGCGCGGCAACGCGCTTCCTGAGCCGCGCCCCCTTCACCCACAACTCCTTCTCGACCATCACCCGAACCGGCACGCGGCTCTTGCGAAGCCCCTCCTCGACCACGCGGCGAAACAGGCGGCCCTCCTCGGCGTGCGCGCGGATGTGATCGTTCGGAATGCGCGCCGGGTCGATCACGCTGCCCACGACGATGCCGGCAGCGCGCACCCGATAGCCCGCGGCGCGGCAGGCGGCGAGGACCCGCGCGACTGATCGGTGCGCGAAACGCTCGACGCGCTTCACGAGACGACTCACGGCCTTGGAGGCGCGGGACTCGTGCGTGTCGAGCCCAGCGTGGTAGGGTTGGCGCGCTTCTGGATCGTCGGGGTCCGCGAGCAGGGTCACCCGACACTCGACGACGCGTGGTGACTTGGCGGGCCCTGCGAGCAAGACGGTCGTGGCCCACCCCGACTTGATTCGAAAGCCTAATGCGCCGGGGGTCGACGGAGGCATGCTACGCGCCGAAGAGGATTCGGAGCAGCCACGCCGTGAGCACCACGCTGCCCGCGAGGAGCGCTGCGGCCACCGCGATCACGCCGCCAACGAGCACGGCCACGAATAGGCGATC
>DATHDT010000046.1:0-4726 GCA_035318905.1 Gemmatimonadales bacterium
CTGACACGCGACGTCGTGGCGAAGGCCATCACGAAAGAGATCGCGGAAGGGCGCGGCAGCCCGCATGGCGGCGTCTTTCTCGATATCGCCTCGAAGCAAAACCCCGATTACATCAAGAAGAAACTGCCGAGCATGTATCACCAGTTCAAAGAGCTCGCGCAGGTGGACATCACCAAGGACCCGATGGAGATCGGCCCGACCACCCATTACGTCATGGGGGGCGTGAAGGTCGAGGCAGAGACGCAGGAGTCGACGGTGCCCGGCCTCTACGCCGCGGGCGAAGTCGGGGGCGGGATGCACGGCGCCAACCGCCTCGGCGGCAACTCGCTGAGCGACCTGCTGGTGTTCGGCCGGCGCGCCGGGCAGCACGCCGCGTCGCCGCGTGGCCCGGCGCCCGCGATCCCGGACGCCGAGATCGACGCGGCGATGCGGGATGCGCTCGAGCCGTTCGAGCGTGATGGCGAGAATCCGTTCGCGGTGCAGTCCGCGCTCCAGGCGGTGATGCAGCGCAACGCTGGGATCATCCGCGACAAGGGCGGCCTCGAGACGGCGCTCACGGAGCTCGAGCAGCTCCAAGGCCGCGCCAGGAACGTGGGGATCACGGGGAGCCGCGAGTACAACCCCGGGTGGCACACGGCCATCGATCTCCACTCGCTGCTCGTCGTCTCCGAGGCGACCGCGCGCGCCGCCCTGGAGCGGACGGAGAGCCGCGGCGGCCATACGCGCAGCGACTTCCCCGATTCCGACGAGCGGCAGACGCGCGAGCAGATCGTCATCAAAAAGGAAGGAACCCGCATGGCGGTGCGACGCGAGGCTCAACCCCCCCTGCCTGCCGAGCTCGAAAAGATCATCAAGGAGGCCAGGTGACTCGCCTGCGGTTGTTTCGCGGGACCCGGGCTGGCGGCGAGCTGAAGGAGTACGAGGTCGCCGCAGGGGAGGGAATGGTCGTGCTCGACGCCGTGCACGCCATCCAGGCCGAGCAGGCCCCCGACCTCGCCGTCCGCTGGAACTGCAAGGCCGGGAAATGCGGCTCCTGCTCGGCGGAGATCAACGGCAAGCCGCGCCTGATGTGCATGACCCGCATGTCGGATTACGCCCCCGACGAGACGATCACGATCACGCCGATGAAGGCGTTCCCGGTGATCAAGGACCTCGTGACCGACGTGTCGTGGAATTACGAGGTCAACAAGCGGATCCCGGCGTTCCAGCCGCGGGCCCCCGATTTTCCCGACGGCACCTGGCGGATGTTCCAGTACGAGGTGGAGCGGCCGCAGGAGTTCCGGAAGTGTATCGAGTGCTTCCTGTGCCAGGACGTCTGCCACGTGCTGCGCGCCCATGACAAGCACGAGGAGTTCATGGGGCCGGCGATGCTGGTGCGCGCCGCGGTCTACGAGATGCATCCCCTCGACGAGGCGGATCGGACCGACCATCTGCGCAACGAAGGTGGGATCGGCTACTGCAACATCACCAAATGTTGCACCGAGGTGTGCCCCGAGTCGATCACGATCACGGACAACGCGATCATCCCGCTCAAGGAGCGGGTCGCCGATCGGAATTACGATCCGCTGCAGTGGCTGTGGCGCAAGCTGACCCAGTAGTCGTCATCGTGGGCGCGGGGTTCGGCGGCCTGCGCGCCGCCCGCGCCCTGCGCCGCGCTCCCGTTCAAGTTGTTCTGCTCGATCGCCACAACTACCATCTCTTCCAGCCGCTCCTCTATCAGGTCGCGACCGCGGGCCTCGAGCCCGACCAAATCGCGAAGCCGGTCCGCGCCATTCTCCGCGGCCAAAAGAATTTCGATTTCCGGATGGTCGAGGTCACCAGAGTCGATTTCAACGACCGGCGCCTGCAGACGAGCGCGGGACCGATCGCCTACGACTTCCTGGTGCTCGCCCACGGTGGCGAAACGAACTTCTTCGGGCTCGACGGCGTGCGGACGCATGGTCTCTCGCTAAAGGACGTCCCGGATGCCGTCGCGATCCGCAATCACGTCCTCACCTGCTTCGAGCAGGCGATGCTGGAGCCCGACGCCGAGCGGCGCCGCGCGCGGCTGACGTTCGTCGTCGTGGGAGGCGGGCCGACGGGCGTCGAGATGGCGGGCGCCCTCTCCGAGCTGATCCGTCTCGTGCTCGTGAAGGATTATCCGCGCCTCAACATCAAGGACGTCCGCATCCTGCTCCTCGAGGCGACAGACAAACTCCTCGCGGCGATGCCGGAACGGTTGCGGGAGGCGGCGGGACGCACGCTGTGGCGCAAGTGGATCGAAGTGCGCTTCAGCGCGAGCGTGGCGGACTTCGACGGCGAGCGGGTCCGGCTGAAGAGCGGGGAGATCATCCCCGCGCAGACGGTGATCTGGGCGGCGGGCGTGAAGGCGGCGCCGCTGAACGCGACACTCGGCCTCACCGTGGGACGTCAGGGCCGCATCCCCGTCGAGCCGACGCTCCAGGTGCCGGGACACCCGGAGGTCTACCTCATCGGCGACGCCTCGTACGCGGAGGACAACGACGCGCCGCTGCCGATGGTCGCGCCCGTGGCGATCCAAATGGCCGAAGTGGCCGCGCAGAACATCGTACGGGCGCTGCGCGGGCAGCCGCTCCAGGCATTTCGCTATCGCGATCAGGGCACGCTGGCCACGATCGGACGCAACGCCGCCGTGGCGGACGTCTTCGGCCTGCAGCTGAGTGGGTTTCCGGCGTGGGTGATGTGGCTCGTGGTGCACATCATCCAGTTGATTGGCTTCCGCAACAAGCTGTTCGTGCTGCTCAACTGGGCGTGGGACTACTTCTTTTACGAACGCGCGGTGCGGCTCATCACCCGCGAATGAGCGTCCGCGGCGGCCGTCGCACGACGCCCTGCCAGCCGCACTCGAGGCACCAGCGCCGCTCGAGCAGCGGCACGACCCGCTGCAAGAACGTGTTGCGAATCAGCGTCAAATGCGCCCCGCAGTGGGGGCAAGTGGGACCGCGAGGAAGCAGCACGTAGGTCAGGACCGCGACGAGCGCAAACCGGAACAGCACCGTCACGAGCAGGACCGCGACGACGAGCATTAGTCCGCCGCGGCCTCCCGCATGAACTCTCGCAGGCGCCGCTCCAGCTCGGCGAGCTCCACCGGTTTGACGAGCACTCGCTCGCGGGCGACCGGCGCGAGTCCACGGCCCGCAAGCTGCGTGATGTCGCCCGAGAGGAAGAGCACGCGGTCGGCCAGGTCGGGCCGCTCCGCCTGCAGCCGCGCGAACAGCTCGGCGCCATCCATCTTGGGCATCCGCAGGTCGGCGACGATCACGTCCGGCTCGAAGCCCGCCAGCCGCTCGAGCGCCTGCACGCCGTCGCTCGCTTCCCTCACCTGGGCGCCACGCCGCGCGAGGAACCGCGCCATCGGTCGCCGGATCATGTCCTCGTCGTCCACCAACAAGACGCGCGTCCCAGCGAGGGATTCGCCGGTTGCGGGGCCCGCTCCCGGCGCCGCGGCCCCCGGCTCCTCGGGCTCCAACCCGGGCACCGTAGGCGCCGCCGGGAGCCAAAGCAGGAAGCGCGCGCCGCGCTTCTCTCCGGAGGCTCGCACGGTGTCGAGGCCCAAGTCTCCGGCCGCCTCGCGGATGAGCTGGCGGGAGATGTAGAGCCCGAGCCCCGTCCCGCGCCGTCCTTTGGTCGTCGCGAAGGGACGGAAGAGCCGGTCCGCGATCTCGGCCGCGACGCCGGGCCCGTTGTCGGTCACCGCGACGCACACGCGCCCCTGCTCCACGAAGGAATCGACCACGAGGCGGCGCGGGGGTCTCACGCCCCGCAGGGCATCCAGCGCGTTGCTCAGCAGGTTCACGAGCACCTGCTCGAGTCGATTGGGGTCCCCGTGCACCGGCGGCAAGCTGGGATCGAGACGCCCCTCGATCAAGACCTCGTCGACGGTGAACCGGTACGAAACAAGGTCGATCGCGCTGCGCACGACGTCGTTCAGGTTGACGCGCGCGGCGCGCTTCTCACCCGCCCGTACGAATCGCAGCAGCCCCCGGAGCAGCTTCGAGGCCCGGCGCGCCTGGCGCAGGATGCTCTGCATCTCCACGCGGGCTTCGTCGGACAGGTCGGTGTCGGCCAGGCGCAGCTCGGCGTGCGCGGCGATCGCCATCAGCGGGTTGTTGACTTCGTGTGCCACGCCGGCGAGCAGCTCGCCCGCGGCCGCAAACCGGCCCTGTTCCTCGGCGCGGTCCCGGAGCACGCGGGTCATCTGGTTGAAGTGCGTGGCGACGCGGCCCAGCTCGTCGGTCGACTCCACCGCCACCGCGGCCGTGAGGTCGCCCTCCGACACGCGCTGCAGCCCCTCCTCGAGGCGCGCCAGGGGTGTCCATACCCGGCGGCGCAGCACGAGCAGCGCCAGCGGGAGGAGCAGCATCGCCGCCGCCACCAGCAGGATGCCCGCGCGCGTGGTGATGGAGAGCGCGAAGGCGGCGGCGTAGATAATGGCCGCCAACACCAGGAAGAAGACGACGCCGCGGAGGTTGACCTTCACATGCAGACTGCAACGTCGGTCAGCCTCTGGACGTACGCTTGTGGGCGCAATAATCTCTCCGGGCCCGAGACCTGTTCCCTCCAACAGAAGGTGTTCTGCGATGCGCGCATTCAGCGTCCTCCTGGCGTTCGGCGTCCTGGCGTGCTCTCGCGCCACCTCCGCACCAGCTCACCCCGCGCAGCAACCGAGTCCCGCACCGGCCCGTCAAGATACCGCTCGTGGCGCCGC
>DATHDT010000047.1:0-2899 GCA_035318905.1 Gemmatimonadales bacterium
AGGACAGCCGCGGGACGAAGTCGGCGAGCCAATGCAGCGGAAGGAACAGCGTGTCTCGCGCGACGTACGGGGCCCCCACCAGGGGGTACGCCGCGTCGCCGATCCGGACGAAGGGGGCCCCCAGATCGAAATCGAAGGTGCGGCCGCCCACTACGACCCGCACGGACGTCCCCTCGACCGACGTCACGAGGCCGAGGGGACCCATGAGTCGGGCCGCCGCCACCGCGGCGATGCCGCGCTCGGTGCTGACCGGCACGGCGGCCAGCCCCCGCGGCGTCGCGATGAACACCTGCTGGGGCAGGATCGCGGCCAGGGCGAGGAGTGCGATCACTCGCGCCGCCCCTTGGTCACACGGGCCATCTCGCGCTCGGCGACGCGCTTCTTCAAGTCTTCACGTTTGTCGTGATCCTTCTTTGCGCGGGCGAGCGCGATCGCGACCTTGGCGAGGCCGTCCTTGAAGTAGACCTCGAGGGGCACGATCGTCAGGCCCTTTTGCGTGGTCGAGCCAAGCAGTTTGCGGATTTCGCGCTTGTGGAGGAGCAACTTGCGGGAGCGAGCCGGGGGAGGATTGTTGTAGCTGCCGGGGCCGTAGTGGGAGATCGTCATCCCTTCCAGCCACACCTCGCCGTTGCGGACGTGCGCGTACGCCTCGCCGAGGCTCGCTTTGCGATCGCGGAGTGACTTCACCTCTGTCCCCGTCAGCACCAGTCCCGCCTCCCAGGTCTCAAGGAGATGGTAGTCGTGCCGCGCGCGCGGGTTCCTGGCGATGGAGACTTTGTCCACGATGTCGAGGGCAAGATACGCGTTGACTTAGGGTTATACAACGCTCTAGATTTGCCGTTCCGCGAAACACGGGCCGAAGTGGTGGAACTGGTAGACGCGCTGGCTTCAGGAGCCAGTGGGCGCAAGCCCGTGGGGGTTCGAGTCCCCCCTTCGGCACTGACAACTAGACGCCTAGTACCGCGGTACCTCCGGATCAACGTCGACGCTCCACGCGTCGATCCCACCTTGCAAGCTGCGCACGTTCGCAAACCCCGCCCCGCGGAGCAACTCGAGCGCGGCCAGTGAGCGCAACCCATGGTGGCAGTGCGTGACGATCTCGGCGCGGCCGTCGATCTCCGCCAGCCGTCCGGGCAGCTCGCTCAGCGGAATGAGCCGCGCTCCCTCGATGTGCGCGATCTCGTACTCGTGCGGCTCGCGCACGTCGAGCACGACCAGATCGGGCTTGGCTGTCCACTCTCGCTTGAGCTCGACCGCCTCGATCTCCACCCCATCCCCCTCCGCGTCCGTTAGGGTCCCCCTTCCCTCTTCCCCGACTCCGCAGAACGCTTCATAGTCGATCAACTCGGTGACCGTGGGATGGTCACCGCACACGGGGCACGCGGGATCTTTGCTCAGGGCGAGCTCGCGGAACTGCATCCGGCGCGCGTCGCACAGCAGCAGACGCCCCACCAGCGTCTCGCCCACACCGACGATCAGTTTGATCGTCTCGAGCGCTTGAATCGAGCCGATGATTCCGGGGAGCACACCAAGGACGCCACCTTCGGCGCAGGAGGGCACGAGGTCGGGGGGTGGCGGATCGGCGAACAGACAGCGGTAGCACGGGCCCCGGCGCGCGTCGAAGACCGACGCTTGTCCGTCGAACCGGAAGATCGAACCGTACACATTCGGCTTACCGAGCAACACGCAGGCGTCGTTGACGAGGTAGCGCGTGGGGAAGTTGTCGGACCCATCGACGATGATGTCGAACGCGCGGATGATGTCGAGCGCGTTCTCCGACGTGAGCCGCACCGCGAAGGTCTCGACCTGGACGTGCGGGTTCAAGTCCTTCAAGCGGGCGCGCGCCGACTCGAGCTTCGATGTGCCCACACTCGCGGTGCCGTGGAGGATCTGCCGCTGCAGGTTCGTGACGTCGACGACGTCCCAGTCGACCAGGCCGAGTGTGCCCACGCCGGCCGCGGCCAGGTAGAGCGCCGCGGGAGAGCCGAGTCCGCCGGCACCGACGAGCAGCACACGCGCCGCCTTGAGGCGTTGTTGACCGGCGATACCGATGTCGGGAAGAATCAGGTGCCGCGAGTACCGCAGGGTTTCCGCGGGCGACAACCTGGGGAGGGAGGCCACGGACTAGGTGGCGGCGGCCGCCACTCCGGCGATCTGGTACACCTCGGGCTCCGCGTGCAGCAGGTCAGCGAGGCTGATGCCGGCGAGCAGGTCATTGATGCGGCGCTCGAGCAGGCGCCACACAGGCCGGATGCTGCAGGCCGTTCCCGGATCGCAGCGCTCGGCGTCGACCTTATGGAGATCGCAATTGACCTCGAAGGTGACGTGTTCCGACGCTTCAATCACGTCCTTGACGCTCACCGCCTGTGGCTCCCGCGCGAGTAGATAGCCGCCCTTGGCGCCGCGCACCGAGTCGACGATGCCGGCACGCCGCAGCCGCAGGAGAATCTGCTCGACGTAGTCGTGGGGGAGGCGTTCGCTCTCGGACAACTCGCGCGCCGCGACGGGGCCCTGCCCGGCGCGTCTGGCGAGTTGGATCGAAACGATCAGACCGTATTCCGCCCAGGTGGTTACGCGCATGGACGGAATATGGGACGGTACTAGTCGGGATTCAATGGCCCCCGACGACGGACGGCTCCAGCTTCGGGCTGAGGCTCACGCCCACCTGCAGCATGAACGCGTTCTGCCCGCCGCTCCGCTGCAGCCAGAGCACGCGCGCGTTCACGTTCCACATCAACGATGCACCGCCGAAGATGTCCGCTCCCAACCCACCCTGCGCGCCCTGGGCAATCCCGCGATCAGCGCCGACTGACGGGAACCCAGCCAGCAAGAAGCCCAGCTCTCCGTAGAGCCGTCCCCACGCCGGATGGTACGACGCCTCATAGCCCGGGGCGAAGCG
>DATHDT010000048.1:0-2365 GCA_035318905.1 Gemmatimonadales bacterium
TGAGCTCCCTTCGGTTGCGTCGCCGAGTGGAATCTAACGCCTGGGTAGGCGAAGCGGCTGATTCTTTATCAAAAGGTAAGCCTCGTGGAACTTCGAAGGCACGCCGCGCTCGCCGCAGAAGTTTCCGTCGATGGCCCGACCGCTCTCGAAGCACATGCTTTCCGTGTCCCAGGCGTGCCGTGACGAAATTGCAGAGCTCGGGGAGATTGGAGCCACGTTCCTCGCCGTCTGGCTAAGCGTCGTCGTGGCTGTCTTGATTGGTCTGATGTTCTTCTGGGTGCTCTGAGCGGTTACATAACCCGCTATTTATGTGGTTTTCCGGGAATCCGGGGAGGTTGCCGCTCGTCTCAACAGCCCCAGCGCCGAACGGCGAATCTCAAGTTCCCTCGCCCAGCCCACAGCCCGACTTGCCGAAAAGGGGTGTGCGGTACTTGATGGGGTATTCCCTTGAATCTTCCAATCTCCTTAACTTCTTCGCCCTACACTCGCGCGACCGCAGAAGACGCTAGGCCTCTCCCAAATTCGCCCAGCGTCCCTCTCTCAAGGCCGCTCTCGGCGTGTGCAGTCCAAGGAGGGCGGCCTTGCTTTAGCTCTTAGCGTTCTCCTGCGGTTGTCAGTTGCCTGGCCGCTAAGAGGTGCAGGACGAGATCATCAGCATCAATACTGACGCGCGGCACGTCGCCTTGAGGTCGCGCTCCTCGTCACGCTCCTAGCCGTGCTCCTCGCCGTCGTCAACGCCTTTCGCATGATGCGCCTGTCGGATTCGTAGCCATCCGCGGCCGTCGACGGGCCGGTGCTCCCAACCGCTCAAGCCGCCCGGTCTCGCAACGCCGTGAGCGCGCACAGCCGCGCTTCGGTGCGTGCAAATACCCACCCGTGAAGCACGACGATCTCGAGATCCGAGAAGTCCTCGGCGATGGTGCGTCGCAGCAGCTCGCGCACCTGTGTTTCGCTCCCAGCACTCACCGCCCCGAGCCCGCCCGGGATCCTCTCGACGAGGAGCGCCGCCAGGACGCGCGGCGAGGTTTCACGTGGGAATGCTTGCACGTAGGCACGCCCGATGACCGCTGCGCTCTCCTGGTGATCGAGTGCCCCGGCCAGCCGCTCGATCGCGGTGGCCGGCGGCCGAAACGCCGGCCAGAAACCGTACGACCGCCAGAGCCACGAAAGGCCCACTCCGGTGGCGGCGAACAGGAACGTGCGGCGCCTCATTGTCCGTTGCATGCTCAGGTCAGCACCTTGAGCTTGAGGTGATCGGCAAGCCGCAGTGCGAGCGCCACGAGCATCAGGGTCGGCGTCGCGCCGCCGGCAGTGGGAAAGAGAGAGCTTCCCGCGACGAAGAGGTTGGCCATTCCGTGCACGCGGCAGTCGCGGTCGACGACGCCCTGCTTGGGATCGTTGCTCATCCGGGTCGTCCCCATCAGGTGCTCGCCACCGCCCATGTCGTCGGGCCATCCGGATTCGCCCTCGTCCTGGTCGTAGACGATCCTCAGGCGCCCGATGCCCGCCCGTGCGATCTCGGCTCCGAACAGCTCCAGCGTCTGGCGCACGTTTCGCCTGTCGATCTCGCTCAGGCGCCAGTCCAGCGCCACGCGCCGCATGCCGAGCTCGTCGCGTTCTCCGACCAGAAGAACGCGGCTGTCCGGGTTCGGCGCCGGCTCGATCCGGGTCGTGATGCCGATGTTTTTGACCCGACCGCGGATGTAGAGGTACGTGTCCTCGGGCGAGTTCAGAACCTCCCGGATCACATCGAGGTAAGGCACCGGGATCGGCGTGCCCGGCATCGCAAGCCTCTGCCAGCTCTCGAGATCCTTCCCCAACGTGACGACGTGACGAGCGAAGTCGCCCGCATCCTCCGGAGGCTCGCCGTCGTCGAGCTCCACACGAAGCTGTAGGTCGAGCAGGCCCTCGGCCAGCTGGAAGCTTTTGGACGAGGCCAGATAGCCGCGAATCGTGGCGTCGCCGATGCGATGGCTGTCATAGAACGTGAGATTCGGGGCGGCGCCGAACGGCGCGATCGTGGCGGCGAGGAAGCGAGGGTGCTCGAGGAAGAACCTGCCGACGAGATCGTGTTGGTTCCCCAACCCGGCCGGACGCCGATCGTTTGAGACGAGAAGCAACCGCACGTTCTCGATCGCACCCACGCCGAGCACGAAGACCTTGGCGGCGACCTGGAAGGCGTTGCCCTCGGGCGTCAGTACCGGAACGGTCGTCGCGGTCTGTGCACTCTCGTCGGTCTGGACGCCCATGGCGTTGGCGTGGAGGTAGACCGTGACGTTGGCCGCGCGTCGAAGCTCGTCCTCGTAGTTCTTTCCGAAGCTTCGAAGCCGTTCGTCGACCACCTGCGTCACCCTGGTCTCGATCC
>DATHDT010000049.1:0-7677 GCA_035318905.1 Gemmatimonadales bacterium
CTGTCGTTCCGCGTCGCGCATTACGGCGGGGAGTTCAAGTTGCTCGAAGCCAACGGGCCCGACACGTCGAGCGCCGAAGAGGGAGGCCCGGAGCGCAAGTTGGGCGATGAGCGGCTCCAGGTGCGCGGGGAACGCGTGGCGGGATCGTGGCGGCTGGTGGCCCAAGGCCAGTTCCAGCGGCACTCGCTGATCGAGGTGTCGGACGACACCGTTCCCGGTGGCGGCGGGTCGCCGACGGAATCCGAGGCCTTCAATCTCCTGCTGCAGACCGCGTCGCTCGACCTCCTCGCGCACCACGGCACTGGCGCATTGCGCGGGACGATCGGCGTTTCGGGAGTCGGCCAGTGGAACGACGCCAGCGGGCGCATCCCGCTCGTGCCCGATGCGCGGATCGCGTCCGGCGCCGTGTTTGCCTTCGAACAACTGACCCTCGCCGGGGGACGGTGGAGCGTGGTCGCGGGTGGGCGCGTGGACGCCCGGCGCCTGAACGCCGACGCCGACACGGCTCTCGCGATGACCGCCCAGACGCGCAACAGGGCGGCGTGGTCCGGGGACCTCGGCATCGTGTTCCGCCCGGCAGCGGACGTCGCGGTGAGCGCGAACGTGGGACGCGCGTGGCGCGCGCCGACGCTGTTCGAGTTGTTCTCGAACGGACCGCACCTCGGCGAGGCGCGCTACGAGCGCGGCGATGCGGGCCTGGTGCCCGAGGCGGGGCGCAGTGTCGACGTCGGTCTGCGCGTGGGCGGGCCGCGCGTGCACGCCGAGCTCGCCGCGTATCACCACCGCATCTCGGACTACATCTATATCCGGCCCGATACCGTGTTCATCGATTCTCTCCGCGTCTACCAATACGCGCAGGCGAACGCCGAGATGGTTGGCGCCGAGGCGTCCCTCGAGGTGGAAGTCGTGCCGGGCTTCACGGCGCGGGCGCGGGTCGACGGTGTGCGTGGCACGAATCTGACCGTGCATGAGCCACTGCCGCTCGTGCCGCCTCTCCGCACCGGCTTCTCCGTGGCATGGCGGGATGCCGTGGACCTCGACGTCGATACGTACGCGCGTCAGGACCGCCCCAATCCGCTCGACATCCAAACGGCGGGATACACGTTGGTGCACGTCAGCGCGGGGCGTGAGATCAAACTCTTCGGCCGCCCCATGCGCCTCGACGTGGCAGTGCGCAATGTCTTCAACACGAGCTATCGCAGCTTCCTGAGCCGCTACAAGGAGTTCGCGCTCGACCCGGGCCGTAACCTCATCATCCGGCTCTCCGCCGGTGACGTGGAGTAACCATCGTGCGAGCCTTCTTGCTGATGCTTGTGGCTCAGACACCGGACACGGTGCCCCCGCCCGATTCGGCCACAGTGCTGTCCCCCGTGACCGTCACGGCGACCCGGCATGCCACGAGCCTGTACACGGTGCCGCTGGCCGTCACCCAGCTCCGGAAGCGCGACCTGTTCGGCACGAGCGGCTACGGGCTGAACGACGCGTTGAGCCTCGTGCCCGGCGTCGTCGCGCAGTCGCGCTATGGCAATCAGGATGTGCGCATCACGATCCGCGGGTACGGCGCGCGCGGGGCGGGGGACCGGTCCAACGCCGGGACGTCTCGCGGCATCCGCGTCCTGCTCGACGGCTTTCCCGAGACCGAACCCGACGGTCGGACGTCGTTCGACGGCATCGACCTGGCGTCGGCGCAGTCGGTCGAGGTGATCAGGTCCAACGCCTCCGCGGTGTGGGGGAATGCCGCGGGCGGCGTCGTCAACGTCTCGACGGTGCCCGAGTTCGACGACCGGCTTGCATCGATCGAGCCGATGGCCGGGTCGTTCGGGCTGACGCGCTGGGCGGCGCACGGTGGCGTAGGCCTCGGGGCGGGACAGCTCAGCGCGTCGTTCGTGCGGAGCGACTTCGACGGGTGGCGCGCCCATTCGGCGAGCGGCCGGTCCGTCTTGAACGTGGCGCTCGTCGCGCCGATTGCGCCGCGCACCGCGCTCGGGGTGTACGCCGTCGCGAGCGACAACGTGTTCCGGATTCCCGGACCGCTCACCGCGACGCAGGTGGCCGCCGATCCCCGCCAGGCCAACGCGACCTATCTGGCGCGCGACGAGCGGCGCGAAAACCTCGTGGGTCGTTTGGGGCTCACGCTCGATCATGAGATGTCGGATCGCCTCGGCGTCTCGGCAATGGCGTTCGTGAATCCCAAGGTGCTGCACCGATCCGAGCGTGGGACCTACCGCGACTTTACCCGGATTCACGCGGGGGGCAACGCCGTAGTACGCGTCGCGACAGGGACGCGGGGGACGCTGCTCGTGGGGAGCGATTTCGCCGTACAGGACGGCGCCATTCTCTTCTACTCTTTGAGCGCGCAGCAGACGCGCGGCGACACGCTGCGCGACAACAAGGGTGAAGGAGCGCAGAACGCCGGCCTCTTCGTCACCGAGGAGATCACGACCGGCCGTTGGGCGGTCGCCCTCGGCGCGCGGTACGACGCCATCACGTACAACTATCGCAATTACATCGACCCCTCGATCAACGCCCGCAAAAGGTTCACCGGGGTGACCCCCAAGCTCGGCGTCACGTATCTGTTGGCGCCACGGCACACCGTGTATGCATCGGTCGGAGGTGGGATCGAGGTGCCCGCGGGGAACGAGACGGACCCGGCGCCGCCGCTCGACACCGTCACGGCGCTCAATCCGCTCCTCGATCCCGTGCGTTCGACCACCTATGAAGTGGGCACGAAGCGGATTGTCGGGTCGCTCACGTACGATGCAGCGCTTTACGAGACGGCCGTGAAAAACGAGATCGTGCCCTATCGCGGTGGCCGTTTCTACTTCACCGCCGGGAAGGTGCGGCGCCGTGGCGCCGAGCTGGGCTTGCGGCTCGCGGCCGGGGGCGGCGTCGTGCTGCACACCGCGCTCACGTACACGGACCATCGTTACACGCAGTACGTCGTCGATTCAGCCTACTACGGCGCTCCCGGTGCGTCGGCCAATTACTCGGGAAACCGCGTCGTCGGCGTGCCGCAGGTTACGTATGCCGGCGCGGTCGAATTCGCTCCGCCCGCCGTACGACCGCTCGAGCTGCGGGTGGGCCTGCAGGGGATGTCGCGGTTCTTCGCGGACGACGCGAACCAGGTCACTGTGCCCGCCTATCGGCTCGTGAGTGTGACGGTGGGGGCGTCGGAGCCCATCTCCATCGGCGGCGGGTTCGGCGTGCGGGGGTTCGTGACGGTAAACAACCTGTTCGACCGCCCCTACATCGCGTCGGCATTCCTCAATCCGGACGTCGTCGCGGGCGAGGCCGTGGCTTTCGAGCCGGGCCTGCCGAGGCACGTCGTGGTCGGGGTTACGCTGACGACACGGTAGTCGCCGCGTCGAGCACGTCCCAGATCCGATCGGCCCACTCTTTGTGCTCGGGCTTCATGAGTACCGAGCGCAGGCAGGTGAGCGTGGGGCGATCCTGCTCCATCCGGCCCAGATCGAAGAACTCGACGGGCAGCTCCGCGAGCGCGAGGTGCAGGTGGCGCCGAGCGGCCTCCTCGAAGACGCGCCGCGCCCGCGTCGAGGCCTCGCTGACGCTCGCCGCGCGCGGGGCCCACACGAGGATGTCGAGCTCGGGCGGGGCGGCGGTGACGAAGCGGCGGTCTCCCTTCACGCGCTCGTAGAGGGTCAGCGCCGCTTTGCGGCCGGCGGCGAGGCCGCGCGCGAATTCCCCATCA
Source organism: Gemmatimonadales bacterium (assembly GCA_035318905.1). Lineage (GTDB taxonomy): Bacteria > Gemmatimonadota > Gemmatimonadetes > Gemmatimonadales > GWC2-71-9 > 20CM-2-65-7. Next base: position 3,710 of record DATHDT010000049.1, read on the forward strand.
GCCACCAAGGGCAGCAAGCGCTGGGTCGCCCAGAGAGCCACCGCGGCCGCCCCGGGCCGCGAGCACTCCAAACTGATCTCGCCCAGGTGCAGGTCGGTCGAGCTGAAATACGTGTACGGGGAATCGTGTTTGTAGAACCGCCCGAGCGTCGGATCGTGGAACAGCACGCACCCGCAGCCGTACGGCTGCAGCCCGTGCTTGTGCGGGTCGATGACGATCGAGTCGACGTCGCGTAGCCGCTCGTAGGTACGTCGCGTCTCGGCCGAAAGATTGGCCGCCAGCCCGAAGTAACCGCCGTAGGCCGCGTCGGCGTGCAAGTGGAACTCGAAACGTTTGCGCAGGTCGAGGATGGCCGGCAGCGGATCGACGGCCCCGGTGGCCGTCGTGCCGATCGTCGCCACGACGGTGCCGACGTCTCCCGCCTTGAGGCGTTGCTCGAGCGCCGCCGGTTCGAGTCGCCCCCGCCAGTCGCAGGGGATGGGCTCGAAGGGCAGGCCGAGCACCCCGCTGATCCGCGAGTGTGTGTAATGCGCCTGGGTGGACGCGACGACGACCTTCCCGCCGCGCAGCCGGCCCGCGATCCACAGCGCTTCGAGGTTCGCCACCGTGCCGCCGCTGGTGAGATGACCCAGGTGCTCCTCCCACCCGACCATCCGCGCGATCTCCGCGACGGCTTCTTTCTCCATCGCCGAGCTGGCGCGGCCGCCGTCGAGGGCGTGGTTGTTGGGGTTGATCCACTGCGCGAGGGCGTAGGCCAGACGCGCCACGGGGTGGGGTGGCTTCATCATCTGGCCGGCGTACAGCGGATGGAAGTAGGGGTAGTTGTCCTTGAGGCGGTCGGCGACTTCGGTCAGTACCTGCGCGATCGCCGCTTCGTCGTACGCGCCGTCCGCCGGGGGGAGCTCAGCGAAGCCGGTGCGGAGGCGCTCGAGGGCAGACTGGAGCGGGTCGGTCAAGGCTCCCGCTCGTGTCCGAGCGCTTTCAGGTAGGTGCGATCCCACGCCGCCGGGATGCTCTCGCGCGGCGAATAGGGGCCCGGCACATATGCGCGCGAGCTCACGCCGAGCTGGCTGCGCTCGCAGATGTGCCAATCCTGCCGGTTGGTCTTGTCCCAGAACTCTTCCGCATCCTGGATGTTGTAGCCCGGCGCCGCGGGGGCATCGGGGTGCACCATCCACTCGCACACGACGCGCGACGTGACTGCCGTCTGCGGCCATACCGTGTAGAACACGGCGTAATCGGGATGAAGACTGAGCATCATTGTCGGGAACAATGCGTAGTAGAACGCACGATGCTGGTCCTCGGCCGATAACGTACCGAGCGGCAGCGCGCAGGCGCGCCCCGAGATCGTCGCGCTCTCGTGCGGCGCCTTGATCTCCATGTAGCCGCCCAGGAACGGGCCCTCGATGAGATCATTGGCGCCGCTCGTGTAGGGCAGTTTGGTCGAGAGCTCGGGATGAATGGTGGGGCAGTGCAGGCACTCGTTGTAATTCTGGAGAATCAGTTTCCAGTTGGCGCGCACGTCGTACTCGATGCGACGCACCGTGCGCAGCGCCGGGAGGTTATAGCGCGCGAAGCGTCCCGCGAGCGGCGCGAACGCCGACGCGAGCGGCTCGGCGGCGGGGTCCAGGTTCAGGAAGAGGAACCCCTCCCACTCGGCCAGCCCCACGGTGTGCAGCGGGTACGCCTTCTTGTCGAACCCTTCGACTTCATGCATGTGGGGCGCGCCGATCAAGCGGCCATCCAGCGCGTAGGTCCACGCGTGATAGGGGCACTGGATCGTTTCGGAGAGCCGGCCGCGCTCGGCCTCGCACAACCGCGTGCCGCGGTGCCGGCACACGTTGTAGAACGCGCGCCGTTCGCCCGACTGATCCCGCAGCACGATGATGCTCTCGCCGGCGATCTCGACCACGAAGTAGTCACCGGGCGCGGCGAGGGCATTGTCGCGCCCGATGCAAATCCAGCGGTGCCCGAAAATGCGATCCTGCTCCTCGGTGAGCACCTCGGGGGCCGTGTAGTAGCGCCCGGGGAGCGTGCGCGCCCCCTGGCGATAGCTCTCGGTCGTCTTGAGGAAGGTCGACATGCTCACGTTTCCTTGAGGATGACGCGCGCCGCGTTGCGCCCCGCTGCGCCCGCGATCCCCCCGCCCGGGTGCGTCCCCGGACCGCAGAGATACAGACCGTGGATCGGCGTCCGGTAGCGGCTCCAGCCCGGCACCGGCCGCATGAACAGAATCTGGTCGAGGGTCAGGTCTCCGTGGTAGAGGTGCCCGTTCGCCGGCTCGAGCGTGACCTGATCGGACGACACCCCCAGCGCGGTAGCGACCCGGGCCGCCAGACCGGCGTCCACGGTTGCGGCGTACTGGACATGAATCTCGGTGCCCATGGCTTCCACGTACGGTTGCGCCGATGGCCGCCCGTATTTCGCGTCGTCGTACGCGTGCTCCAGGTAGTCGAGCGACGGCGCGACGCATAACGGGACACGGCTGCCATTGCCTCGCCACGCCCCACGCACCACGCACGCCCGCATCTTGATGTTGCCCACGGCGCGCACGAACTCGGCATCGAGCTGCGGTTTCAGGTGCTCGAAGGTCGTCCGCGGATCGGCGCTCGATACAACGAGCGTGGCGGAGATCTCCTCATTGCCCACACGCACGCCCGTCGCGCGGCCTCCCCTCGCGACGATGGTCGCCGCGGTGCCGCGACGAATCTCTACGCCGGGCATCGTTGCCAGGGTCTGTGTGAGCTTGCTCCACGGGGGCCGAAACACCCCCGCGGGACTTCCCGCGTGATGATGCAAGAAGTTGAAGGCGGTGCCTGCCGCTCGCGGGCCCTGCCTCAAGTGCCAGACGCCCGCCGCACCGAGGATGCCTTTCAACGTGTCGTTCTCAAACCAGTCGTCGAGCAGTTCCGCGATCGACATCGGCAGGATGCGGATCAGGTCGATCATCGTCTGCTTGCCCAGCCGGCGGACGTGCAGGCCGACGCGGCCGAGGTGGAGCAACTCGCCGATCTCGCGCGTCTCGATGTCGGGCGCGGCTTCCACGTACAGGGCTTCGAGGACTCCGGCGAGGCGCCGCATGCGCGTGCAGAACTCGGCCCATTTTCCGGCGTCCGCGGGACTGACCTTGCGAATGGCGTCCGCGGATTTCGCGACGTCGCGCCACAGCTCGAGTCTGCCCCCTCCTGCGAGCGGTGCCGCGATCCATGGGTCGGATTGCTCCACGCCGGAAGTCCGCGCGTCAATCTTCAGTTCACGGATGATCTGCGGTGGAACCCACCCGACGTCGACGCGCGCGTCCGGTTCCTGGCGCGGGTCGACGACGAGCACGCGTCGACCGGCGCGCGCGAGGTAATGAGCCGTAACGAGGCCGTTCGAGTCCGCCCCCAGTACGATGGCGTCCCACGGTGCCGCGGTCACGCGCCGTCTCCGAGGATCGCCAGGGCCGCGAGACGTCCCGACGCGCCCATGATCCCGCCGCCGGGGTGCGTGCCGGCGCCGCACTGATAGTAGGCGCGCACGGGCGTGCGGAACTTGGCCCAGCCGGCCGCGGGGCGCATGAAGAACAGTTGGTGCAGCGCCAGCTCGCCCGCGAAGATGTTGCCTTCGGAGAGGCCCGTGATGCGCTCGATGTCGAGCGGCGTAATCACCTGGCGATGCAGGATGCGCGACTTGAATCCCGGGGCGAACCCTTCCACCGTGTTCACGACGGCGTCGCCAAAGGCTTCGCGCTTCGCGTCGGTCCAGCCGCCGTTCAGGTTGTACGGGGCGTACTGCACGAAGATCGACATGACGTGCTTCCCCGCCGGTGCCATGCCGGGGTCGATCATCGACGGGAACACGATGTCCATGTACGGCCGGCGGGAGAACTCGCCGTACTTCGCGTCGTCGTAGGCGCGCTCGACGTACTCGAGGCTCGGGCTGATGGAAAACGCGCCGCGATGCTGCCGGCCGATACCCGGCATGCA
>DATHDT010000050.1:0-3026 GCA_035318905.1 Gemmatimonadales bacterium
AAGATCAACCGCTGGCGCGTGGTGTGGGTGTTCGGGTCGTTCGGAAGATGCCACACAGGTCGAAGAAGAACCGTCGCTCGATAGCCAGGATCCGTCAGCCTCGCTCAAGTCGGTCTACTGATTCGTGCATGATCGGCGCGAGCGCCGCCATCAGGGCGAGGTAGTCCTCGTAGGTCTGGCGATAGATGTCGTGCCGGGTCGTGTCGTGGCTGAGAATCTGGGTCTGGGGCGCGTACAAGGAGGCACCTTCGTCGAGGTCGCGGACCAAGCCCGCGCCGGTCGCCCCGATCACTGCACATGCTCGCAGCGTCAGATTGTCGCCGACGACGATCTCGACTTCACGGCCCAGCACATCGACGGTGACTTGCTGCCACAGCGAGTTGTTGACAATGCCCCCCGAGAAGACCAGTCGGTCGCAGGCCACCCCGGCACGCTCGAACGAGTCGATGACGCCCTTGGTTCCGCACGCGACGGCTTCCACGACCGACCGGTACAGTTCCTCGCGAGTCGTGCCAAGTGTCAGACCGACCACCGCCCCGCGCAGGCGAGCGTCGCGGTACGGCGTGCGGTTGCCCATGAAGGTATCGAGGGCGCGCACTCCGTGGGCTCCAGGCTCTACCGCCGTCGCACCGTTGATGAGCGACGCGAGATCGTCACGGGCGACGCCCATGATGGTTTCCCCCGCCCACTTGAGCACGGAGCCGCTCGTGATCTGGCCACCCTCGACGAGCCACTTCGAGGGACGCAGCGCCTGCGGATAGGGACCCCACACCTCGGGCGTCAGGACGGGTGCGTCCACCTCGGCGATGATTGCCGACGACGTACCCGAGACGAGCGAGACCACGCCATCCATGGACGCACCGCAGGCCAGCAGCGACACGTGGGCATCGATGCCGCCAACCGCGACAGGTGCGCCTCCGGCGATGCCGAGTTCGGCGGCGACCGCCGAGGTGAGGGTGCCCGCGACGGAACCGACGGGCAGGATCTGGTCGGGCAGCCTTGGTACGAGGTCGCCGATGCCGAGCGCGTCATAAAGTTCCATGGGGAAGCGTCGGTTGATCGTGTCGTAGTTGTACTTGCAGACGGCGTTCATCTGTGATCCCACCCAGCGACCGGTCAGCCGGAAGGTCAGGTAGTCGATCGCCTCGACGATACGAGCGGAGCTCCCGTAGACCGCCGGCTCGTTCTCCTTGAGCCAGATCGCCTTCGGCAGCAGCCACTCGGCCGCATCGGAGCCACCGCTCCAGGCAAGGATCGTGTGGGTTTCGGCGTGCTGCGCCGTGCGTTCTGCCTGCGGAGAGGCACGCGAATCCATCCAGAGCAGGGCTGGCCGCAGCGGCCTTCCTACCTCGTCGAGGATCGCCACTGTGGACGCGGTGGTTGCCGAGGCGAGTGCCACCACCGATCCGGCGGAACGGCATGCCTCCGTCGCAAGTAGCGTCCGAGCCGCGTCGACGAACGCCGTCCACCAGGTCTCGGGGTCCTGTTCCGCCCAGCCGGGCCGAGGGAACGTCGTGCGGTAGGGGCGGTGTACCGAACCGAGCGAGACGCCGTCCTCGGTGAACGCGCCCACCCTGGCACCCTCGGTGCCGAGATCGATGCTGAGGAGGATTCCCATCCTCAGCCCCGGTTCGGCAGAAAGATCACTTTGGACGTGAACTCGGAACGGTCGCCGAGCTTGATCATCATCGCTGGGAGCTCCGACAGGGGCAGTTCGTGCGTGATCATGAACTCCCACTTCAGTTCGCCGTTCGCGAGCTTGTCGGCCGCCGTACGCCATTCGTCGCCCGGGAATGGCGCCGAGAACGAGTTCCACGAGCCGTGCAACGTCACCTCCAGACGCATGAACTGGTTGAAGGTCTCCTTTGAGAGCGTCACGGGAGCGTGCGGAATGCCGACGAACACCGCATGGCCCTGGGGGCCGGTGAGATGAGCCGCCATGTCGGCTGTCACCGGAACGCCGGCGGACTCCAGCACGATGTCGAAGCCGCGCCCAGCGAGCGCCTTGGCTTCGTCGTGGGTCTGTACCGCGCCCGTCGCACCGGCCTCGCGAGCCATCGCCGACTTCTCGGCGCTCAGATCGACTGTCACAATCTGGCCCGCGCCAGCCAGCTTCGCCCACTGGACGGCGAACAGTCCGATCGGACCAGCCCCGACGACCAGAACCCGGTGCCCGGAGCGCAAACCGGTCTTCCACAGCGCGTGGAGTGCGATGGCGGCCGGGTCCAGCATGGCGGCCGCCCGGGGGTCGATACCCGCGGGCATTTTGAGCAGGTTGCCGACGGGTGACACGACGTACTGCGCGTAGGCGCCGTTACTCCTGCTGCCGAAGTAGTCATAGTTCTCGCACAGGCCGAACTCGCCCCTGAGGCAGAAGCCGCAGTGGTAACAGGGAATGAGCGGAGGTACAGACACCAGGTCCCCGACTTCAAAGCCAGTAACGCCCTCACCCAGCTGTTCCACGTAGCCCGAAAACTCGTGACCACAGATGATCGGCATGACGTAGCCGCCGTTCCGGAGCATCCGTGGGATGTCCGAGCCGCAGACGCCGCAGGCCGCCACTTGGAGCAGCACCTCGGCGGGTCCAGGTGCTGCCACATTGACCTCTTCGACTCGGATATCACCCGGGGCATACATCACGGCTGCAGTCATCGTTTCGGGGACCATAGGCTTTCTCTCCTTTCGAGAGGGGAAAGATGGGATCTGCGACTACGCGACCGCCGATTGCCTGTGCCGTCAATCTGCCACACACGGGTTCCTCGCGAAGGACGTGCGGGTCGGTCGTGACAGCCCCCAGCGGACGTAACCCCACGCCGCTTCCAGCGGGGAGCGCCCGCCCCAGGGCCAGTCGGTCGCGGCGGCCACCGGGGTCGCGCCAGCGGAGACGGCTGCAGCGGCGAAGGCCCCGTCGACCGTCGCGGGTGTCGACCGTGCAAGCGAGGGTGACGCCCGACCATCCGGTCGGGTTGCCGCTCCCGGGGCGGCCTCGGCGGTCAGGTCGCGCAGCGGAAAGAGCGCCAGCAGGA
>DATHDT010000051.1:0-2038 GCA_035318905.1 Gemmatimonadales bacterium
CGCGAACGCGAGGCCGAACGGTGTGGCCCTCATTGCCTGGGAAGGAAGTCGTCCAGCGCCCGCACGAACTCTTCCGTCGCTTCGACGTGGGGACAGTGTCCGACCGGGAGCTCCACCATCTGGGCCCCGAGCAGCTGCGCGACTTCGCGCGATCCCGCAATCGGGATCGGGTCGAACGTGCCGTGGATGATCCGGGATGCGAGATGCGGGATGCGGGATGCGACTTCTCGTAACTGTGGTCGGAGATCGTAGTCGCCCAAGCTGTCCCAGACGGCCTGTTGCGTGCGGGCGTTCACACGGAACGGAGTGAGGTTTTTCGCGTCGCGGAAATCCCGGAAATAACCGGCGACCGACAGCTCGAACGCGCGGCGCTGGTACGCCGCGGGCTCCTTCTCACGCAGCCCGCTGGCGCGCAGTTCTTCGCGCGCCTGGGCGATCTCCGGGGCCGCCATGCGGCGCGCGAATTCCTCGTCGAACTGGCGCCGGTAGGTTGCGGTCGGTGAGGCAGGGGAGACGAGGGCCAGGCGCTCCACCCGTTGCGGGTACTCGACGAGATACAGCAGAGCCAGGAGACCACCCCAGGAGTAACCGCACAACGTGAGCCGATCGATCGTAAGCGAGACACGTAGGCCTTCCAGATCGGCGACGTGCTCGCGCCATCCCACTGGCGTTTCGCGCGGCACCGGGGACTGGCCTCCGCCCCGCTGGTCGTAGTAGAGCAGCTCCCGGCCGACCGCCAGGCGGTCATACTGTGGAAGGAGGTAGTCGTGGTGCGCGCCGGGGCCGCCGTGCAGCACTACGACCAGCGGACCGGCACCGACGCGCCTGGTGAAAAGATGCGGCTCTACAGGAGCACCGCCAACGCGTCGGCGATTTCCCTGACCTCGGCGTACTCCTTCTCACCGAAGCCCGCGGGAACGTCCGAATCGATGTCGATCTGGCCGAGGATGTGGTCGCCGCGGCGGATCAACACGACCAGCTCCGACTTGGTGAAGGCGTTGCACGCGAGGTAATTGCCCGCGGCGCCAACGTCAGGGACGTTCTGGTCTTCCTTCGTCGCGACGGCTGTCCCGCAGACACCCACGCCGACGGGGATCCGCGTGTGCTCGGTCTCGCGGCCCGCGAAGGCTTCGAGCTGCAGCTCGGTGTCGTGCAGCATGTAGGCATAGACCGACGTGTAGGGCGCACCCAGCGCGCGCAGCCGGTCGCACGCCATCTGCAGCAAACCAAGGCGGCCGATGTCGTGCAGGTGTCCGGCGCGCAGCGCGCGGACGATCTTGCTCGCTTCGGAGACGACCGTCACGAAGCGCGTTTCCCGAGGATCGCGGTGACGCGCTGCTCCGCGCCGTCCCGCGTCACGACGATCACGACGGTGTCCCCCGCCTGGTGACTGCGCAGCGCCTCCGTCATGTCGTAGAGGTTGGCCACGACCTTCGTGCCGATGGTGGTGATCACATCGCCGGCCTTGAGGCCGGCCTGCTCCGCGGGACTCCCGGCGCGCACGCCGGTGATGCGCACGCCCCCCGGTGATCCCGTCATGTCGGGGATCGTGCCCAGGTACGCGCCGTAGCCAGACCCGCCACCTGCCGTGGCTTGAGGACGGGGTGCGTCGACGAAGGTGAGCGCGCCGGCGCGATTCGCCAGCGTCCACGCGAGGTCGCCGACGAACTGCGCGACCTGCGCGATCCCTGCGGCGTTGATCTTGTCCCAGTCGTCGGTGGAGCGATGGTAGTCCTCGTGCAAATCCGTGAAGAAATGCAGCACGGGCCGGCGCGCGGCGAAGAACACAGCGTGATCGCTCGGTCCCCAGCCATCGCCGGACGCGCGCAGATCGAACCGCGGCGGCGTATTGAGCGAGTCGAGCAGGGCGGGGAACTCCTTCGCGGTCGCGGCGCCCAACGCCAGGAGTCGCGCGTTCCGCAGCCGGCCCACCATGTCCATGTTCAGCATGACGTAAATCGAATCCACGGGCTGGGGCAGCGGGTGCTGGACGAAATAGCTCGAGCCGAGGGTCCCCAGCTCTTCGCCGCTGAACGCG
>DATHDT010000052.1:0-18911 GCA_035318905.1 Gemmatimonadales bacterium
CTGCGACGCGCCTGCATGCTCGCGCAGATACGCGGCGAGCCAAAGGTCCAGGGGTGGCACGCCGGCGAGGTGCGCGCGATCGGCGATCGAGAAGCCGGTCGGATCGGCCCCGTCGTACAGGTCAATGATGCGGGCGTCGGACAGCGGTGCATCCGCAACCCATCGCCGCACGAACGCGCGGAACTCGTCGAGACCACCTTCCGGGGCGACGGAGCGGTACACCCACGCCAGCTGCATCTCCGACCGGCCGCGCCAGATAGTCGAATCCGCCTGCTGCTCGTACGCGTGCTCGATCAAAGCGCGGCCGTCGTCGGGGTCCCAGGGAGCCGTTGCCGAGTAACCGGCGAGCGGCTGCAGGCTCCCCGGGAGCCGGTACAGGTAGTAGTGCACGATATCCCGCATGATGCGAATGAACGGCAGGTTCACCGATCGGACGAACGCTTCGCGCACGGAGGGGGCCTGTTGGTCGTCCGTAGTGTCGGCGTTCTGGAACGCATAGGTGGCGCCGCCCGCAAACGTTTCGGCGGGGCTGGCCGAGTAGGGCCGCAACATCGCGGCCTCCAGCAGCCGCTCGAGCGAGACGCCCGGGTTAGACGCGAGGTACGCAAACGTCCAGGCGGTGATGCCGTCTCCGGCGCCGACGGGCTCGGCGCGCAGATTCGCGGCAGGCCGGCCGCTATTCCGTAGATAGAGCTGCTCCACAATCTCTAGATAACTGATCAGGGTGCGCAGCTTGGCCGTGGACCCGAGCTCCAGTTTGCTCCCCTCGACCACGTTGAACGGCGTGTCGCCATTGTCCACCTGGACGCGGACCACGTTGCCCGCTGCCGTGCGCTCGTACAAGGCGACCGCGTAGATGACGCGCGCCGGGTCCCCGCGGCGCAGCAGACCGGGGGCACCGAGTCCCTGCGCGCGTACGAAGGCGGGATCGGTCAGCCGCCGGAGCAGGTGGGTGACCTCCGACTGCACCTGGAGATCGAGCGTGGTGCGCGCGGTGAGGTCGAAGCGATCCAGCGCGTAGAGCGATCGCGCGCCCGTGAGTCCGAGCAGCTCCATTCGCACTGCATTCGCGCCCTTTCGATCGATGAACGAGGCGCGGGGCACATCGGGCGCGCGGCCGCGCGGCGTCAGGTCGACCGCCAGCGCGGCGTCGCGCAGGGCCGCTGAGATGATGCCCTCGCGGGCGACGAGGCGAAGGTGTTGATCGGTCAGGTTCCGCAGCTCTTCACGCCCCGCCGGTTGCAGCAACAGGTAGGAGGGGCGGCGGTGCGCCAACATCAAACTGAGCACCTCGCGGTAGGCGACCCCCCGCGCTGTTCCGTCGCTGGCGTCGTCCCACAGCAGCCGATTCACCTCGTCGGCGTCGGCTCCGTACCAGGCCCACAACCCGTCACACAGGCCCGTGACCTCGCCGTACCCCGCGATCGCCGCGAGCGGGACCGAGTTCAAGTAGTCGGTGACGATCCGGCGGCGCGCGGCCTCGGTGTTCTCGCCGCCGAGGTAGCTGCGCAGCGAGGCCGCTTCCATCTGGAGCAGCTTTTGCCGTGTTGACCCCGTCCGGCCGTCCGGGGAGTGGCGAAACTTCTCGAGCTGCGTGGCCAGCGTGCTCGCGCCGTGGACCGACCGGTCGCTTCCCAGCCAGCTCAGCGCATAGTCCCCGCCCGCCTGCGCCATACGTGCCCAGTCGATCGACGGGTTGTGCTTGGGGTAGCGCGGGTCCAGTAACGCCCGGTTCTCGAGAAACAGGAGTGTCTGCCACACCGCTGGAGGGACAGCGGCTATGGAGGCGTAGATCCGCTCGGGGTAGGGTGACGCGAAGATCGCAGACCCGCGCCGGTCCAGGATGCGGAGGCCGGCCTGCGCCTTCTCACGAAAAATCGGGGATAAGCCCCGGTCCACCATGGCCGCGAATTGTTCTGAGACCCGGACCTGCGCCGCGATGTGGTAGCCCCGCTCGGCCCCCACCCGCAGCGCGTCCGGCAGACGCGCGTATCCCAGGCGCCGGTCGTAAGGACCGGCTCCCGGAAAGCGGATCCGATCGCTCGGACCCTCACGGATTTCGTTGGTGAGCTGCGACGCCTGCTGAGTGAAATAGCGCGCCTGAAAATCAGACGCTCGCGCCTCTTCGCGGGCCGCAAGACCCACGATGACCAGGAGGACGAGCGTCCCAGTGGCGGCCCGAAAGCTGGTTCGCCACGCCCTACGTTCAGTTGCCGGAGCTGCTGCCGGCCGCCGCATTCGCGTAGATCGCGATCTCGATGCGCCGGTTCTGCCGCCGTCCATCGTCCGACGAATTCGTGGCGATCGGCTCAGACTCGCCGCGGCCCGCCGTGCTGACGCGGGCGCGATTGACGCCCTCTCCGCAGATGAAGTCCGCGGCCGAGGACGAGCGCCGATCCGACAGATCCATGTTGTAGGCCGCGGTCCCATCCGAATCGGTATGCCCGACGATCAACGTGCGGGTGTTCGGATACTTCTGCATGCTCGCCGCAAACCGGCGCAGATCGTCGCGCGCCTCGGCAGTCAACGCATCTGAGTCGTAGCCGAACAGGAGGCCGTCGGGGAACGTGACGGTGATGCCCTCCCCGACGCGCTGCACTACGGCCCCGGGGAGCGCGTACGCCAGCTCGGACGCCTGCTTATCCATCTCATGCCCGATCAGCCCGCCCGCGATACCACCGACCGCCGCGCCGATGATCGCTCCGCGCACCGTGTTTCCGGTGGCCTTGCCGATCACCGCGCCCACAGCGGCGCCGCCGACCACGCCGATCGTTGCGCCCTTTTCCGCTTTGTTCATGGCGCAGCTCGCCGCGAGCGGCACCAGGGTGACCAATGTGAGTACGCCTGCCAGTGAACGCCGCATGTGGAACATCCTCTCAATTGGAGAACAAGAGGGGCCGTTCAAGAAACGGCCCCTTTTGGTGCCTAGCTCTTCATGATCCTGCGACCGACTTTGCGTTTCTTGACGAGACCGCGTCCACCAGCGGATTTCGCGGCACGCCGTTTGGCGGCGGTCATTCTGCCGCCTCTGCTTTTCTTAGCCATTGTGAGAGTCTCCTTTCCTTATGAGGAGAATGGGTTCCCGTACCGGCGGCCGGTATCGGTCGGAGGGATGGAAAGAGGCGTACAGCCAACGATGTAGTGCGTTTGGTGCTGATTGGTGCTAGCCCTTCTTCGTGCGCCTTACCGTGTCAGCGCTCCTCGTTTTCATGGCCGCCGTGCCGCGACCCGCCGCCACGCAGTGTGATGGCCGCACCGTTTCGGCGATCACGGTCGCGTCGCACGATCCCTCGTTCCTGCGCGTGCCGCGCCAGCTCCGCCCGCTGGCGCGCGCACTGGGCTTGGAGCACACCAGCACGAGGGAAGGCATCGTCCGCAGTTTCTTGCTGCTCGAGGTTGGGGGGCCGTGCTCGGCGAGCCGGGTGGCGGAATCGCAGCGCATTCTGCGCCTCCAGCCCTTCCTGGCGGAGGCCACGGTTCGCGCGGTGCCTGATTCCCGCGGCGGCGCGCGGATCGAGGTCGAAACCCTGGACGAGATCCCGACCATCTTCTCCATGCGCTTTCTGGGCTGGAATCCCGCCGCCATCCGGCTCGGCGACGGCAACGTCGGGGGCCAAGGTCTCCTGGTGGCGACCCGCGTCGAACACCGATTGGGCTACCGCGGCGGTGCGGGCCTGGAGGTCATAGCCTACCAAGCGTTCGGCCGGCCATACACGTTGGCGATCGAGACCTACCGTGCGCCGCTCGGCAGCACGTTGAAGGTCGCCTTCGGTCACGCCTTCTTCACCCAGCTGCAGCGCAACGCGTGGCACATCGGGTACAGCAACGTGAATGCGTACACGTCGTTCGTCCGCCCCGATACTGAGGCCACCTCGCTGGGCGTCGTCCGCCGCTTCGCCGACATCGGCAGCGTGCTGCGCGTCGGCTTCGGCCGGCGTGTCGGGTTCGTCGGCGGGCTGCTCACGTATGAGCGGGTAACGCCGGCCGCGCAGGCGGTGACCATTTCCGACTCCGGGCTCGTTGCGGACACGAGCGCGCCTCTCGGCGGCCCGTTCCCCCGGTACGAGAACGTGCGCCTCAACGCCGTCGTCGGCGTGCGCAGCCTCTCCTTCTTGGAAGTGCGTGGATTCGACGCGCTCGCCGCGGTACAGGACGTGGCCAGGGGGGTGCAGTTCGGCATCGTCGCAGGGCGGGGGAACGACACGTTTCTCTCCGCCGACCTCTACGCCGGCGCGGGATCCCCCCGATTGTTCACCGCGCTGCGTGTGGAAGCGGAAGGGCGGCGTGCCGGCGCGGACCGGTGGGATTCGATGGTCGCCAGCGGTCGGCTGGCGCTGTACTGGAAGCCGTCAGGCGCCCACCTCGTCATCGCCAGCAACGAGCTCTCCGGCGGATGGCGCATGCGGATTCCATTTCAGCTCGCGCTGGGCGCGGTGCCGGGCGGCGTGCGCGGCTACCACGATTCGCGCGTGGTCGGCGCGGTGCGGAGTGTCGCTCGCCTCGAGGACCGCTGGTCGCTGGGCCGGCTCAATCGGCACGTCGGCCTGGGGTTCACGACCTTCGCCGACGCTGGGGTGGTCTGGGCGGGCGCCGTGCCGTTCGGCGTCCATAGCGGGGTCAAGACCGGCGTCGGTGCGGGGCTGCTCGCGGCCATCCCGCCGCAGTCCAAGCGGCTCTGGCGGCTGGATGTCGCGGTTCCCGTGAGCACGGACGCGCACGCGCGTTGGGAGATCCGGCTGACGACGGTGTGGGTGGGTGGGTTCTGGAGCGAGCCCCGAGACGTCGCGCAGGTGCGCGCCGGCGCGGCGCCGTCACTCATCTTCACGTGGCCGTAATCTGAGGAAAGGCCCAGGGTTACACCCGTTCGGACTAGGGACTTAGCGCGTTTGGCCGATACCCCCGCCCACGGCGGTTCTCTATCGTTCCTGAGTACCCCGTTTGAAGGGACACACCATGCATATCGACACCCCGTATGCCGTCGTGACGAAGACACTCACCGGGATTCAAGGATTCGACGAAATCACCGACGGCGGACTTCCCCGGGGACGAACGACGCTGGTGCTGGGTGGACCGGGGTGCGGCAAGACCGTTTTTGCGCTGCAGGCGCTGATCAATGGCGCGAAGCAATCGAAGGAGGCAGGTATTTTCGTCGCCTTCGAGGAGAGTACCGGCCAGATCATTGCCAACGCCGCCACGTTCGGATGGGATCTCCCCGCACTCGAGAAGAAAAAGCTCTTCTTCCTGGATGCCCGCCTCGCACCGGAGGTGGTGAAGGCGGGGGAGTTCGACCTGGCCGGCATGCTGAGTGTGCTCAAAGCCAAGGCCGAGGAGATTCACGCGACCCGCATCGTGTTCGACGGGATCGATGTCCTCCTGTCCCTGCTGGACGATCCGGTGGCGGAGCGTCGCGAGATCTATCGCGTCCGCGACTGGCTGTCGCAGACGGGGCTGACTTGCATCATCACGCAAAAGGTCGGCGCGGCCGAAGCCGACCAGCGCTACAGTTTCTTGCAGTTCATGGTCGATTGCGTGGTGGTGCTGCGGCACACGGTGGTCGACGGGTCGGTCTTCCGCAATCTCCGCGTCATGAAATACCGCGGCTCGGGCTTCTCGGGCGACGAGTTTCCCATGACGCTCAGCGTGGAGGGTTTGCAGCTCACCAATCGCGGCCCCACCGAGCTCCAATATGAGGTCACCGACGAGCGGGTCTCGTCGGGGCTGCCACGTCTCGACAACATGCTGCGCGGCGGCTACTACCGCGGCAGCAACGTGCTCATCTCCGGCGCGCCGGGGACCGCGAAGTCGACCCTGGCGGGACTCTTTGCCGCCGCCGCGTGCGCACGCGGCGAGCGAACGTTGTACGTGAGCTTCGACGAAGGCGCAGACCAGATCGTGCGCAATCTCCGATCGGTGGGCATCAACCTCGCCCCCCACGTCAAGTCCGGCATGCTCAAGATGTATTCCACGCGGACGCGCGGTCCCAACATCGAAGATCAGTTCGGCACGCTCCGGACCAAAGTCCTCGAGTACAAGCCCAAGTGCCTCGTGATCGATCCGCTCTCGGCGCTCTCGATGAAGCTGGCCCACGTGGCTTCGGCCGACGCCGCCCAACATTTCCTGGACTTTCTCAAGAGCGGAGGGATCACAGCCGTCAATACGTCCATGATGGACGGCGTCAGCGCCGGCGAGGAGACGTCAGCCGGGATTTCGACCATTGCCGATACGTGGATCCACCTCTCGTACCTCGTGCAGGACGGCGAGCGCAACCGCGCGTTGACGATCGTCAAGTCGCGCGGCAGCGGGCACTCGAACCAGGTGCGCGAGCTGTCGCTCTCCGACGAAGGTGTGAGTCTGACCGACGTCTTTGTGGCCCAGGGGAAGGTGCTCATGGGCGTAGCCCGCTGGGAGTGGGAGCAGGAAGAGCAAGCCGTCACGAGGCGCACGCAGGTCGCGGCGGAGCTCAAGCGGCTAAAGCTGCAGCTGGCGCAGGCCGAAGCCGCCGCGCGCCTGCAAGTGGTCCAGACGGAAATGGAGGCCCGCAGCGCCGAGATCGCCGTTCTGGCCGACGCGACCGGATCGGCGTCGACGCTCGTGAAGACGGATCGCGCTGTGCTGCGCCGGATGCGTCACGCCGACGACGACATCCTCGAACGGCCGGGCACGAAGCGCCGCCCTGATCCAAAGAACGGCGACAAGAAAACGAATGGCGACGAAGACGGAGCTGTCTGACGTGAAACTGCAGTTGCGTCTCTATGTCGCGGGCAATGCTCCGAACTCGGTACGAGCGATCGCCAATGCCCGGGCGATTTGCGAGGAGCATTTCAACGGCTCCCACGACCTGGAAATCGTCGACCTGCTCGATCACCCGGTGCGCGGCCTGGCCGACGGGATCGTCGTGACGCCGACGCTCCTCAAGCTCATGCCGTTGCCGGTGCAGCGCGTGATCGGCAACCTGAGCGACACGAGCCAGGTCCTCCTGGCGTTGGGCCGCGCATGACGACCGGCGCGGTGCTCTCCACGCACGACCTCGCCCAACGCCTCGCCGAGGCCGAGGCGACCATCGAGGCCCTGCTGTCGGGGCAGATCGATGCCGTGGTCGATTCCAAGACCCAGACCCCGGTGCTCCTGTCCAAGGCCCAGGCGGCCCTGCGCGAAAGCAACGAGAAATTCCATCAGCTTGCCGATAACATCACGGATGTCTTCTGGATTCGCTCGCCGGATCTGCGTGAGGTGCAGTACGTCAGCCCGGCCTATGAGCGCATCTGGGGCCGTCCCGTGGAGCCCCTGTATGCCGACCCCCAGAAATGGATGGAATACATCCTGCCGGAGGACCGTGATCGCGTCGCAACCGCCTTCGCGATCCTGACGGGAGATGGCCCCAGCGTGGACCTCGAGTACCGCATCGCGCGGCCCGACGGGGAGATCCGCTGGGTGCGGAGCCGCGGCTTTCAGGTCCGGGATGCCGCGGGAGTGCTGATCCGCCTCATCGGCATCATCACGGACACCACTGAGCCGCGGCGCCTGCAAGCGCAGCTGATGGTAAGCGACCGGATGGCCTCGGTGGGGACCCTGGCGGCGGGCGTGGCGCACGAGATCAACAACCCGTTGGCCGCCGTCATCGCCAATCTGGAGTTCGTCGCGGAGAGCCTCGGCAGCATGGGATCGCAACCGAGCGCGACCTGGCTGCTCGAGGAGATCAAGGAGCCGCTCGAGGAGGCCCGCGAGGGCGCGCAACGGGTGCGATTGATCGTGCGCGACCTCAAGATATTTTCCCGCTCGCCCGCCGACGAGCCGAGCGACGCGGTGGATGTCAAGGCGATCATGGAGTCGTCCGCGCGTATGGCGTGGAATGAGATTCGCCATCGCGCCCGGCTGGTCAAGGACTATGGAGTGGTACCGGCCGTCCGGGCCAATGAGGCACGCCTCGGACAGGTGTTTCTCAATCTGCTCATCAACGCCGCGCAGGCGATACCGGAGGGCCGAGCCGAGCACCACGAGATTCGGGTCAGCACGCGACTTGCCGGTGAGCGTGTCATTGTCGAGGTAGGCGACACCGGCGCGGGGATTCCCCCCGAGATCATCGGCCGGGTCTTTGATGCCTTTTTCACCACGAAACCGATCGGCGTCGGCACCGGGCTCGGACTCGCCATCTGCCACCGCATCGTCACTAACCAGGGCGGCGAGCTCACGGTCGAGAGCGAACTGGGACGGGGCACGACCTTTCGCGTGGCACTCCTCGTGGCCGACGAGGCGGAGAGCAAGGAGCCGGTCCCCGTCAAGCCGGCACCCGTCGTCGGTCGCCGTGGGCGCATCCTGGTGGTGGACGACGAGGAGCTGGTGCTTCATGGCGTGAAGCGCATGTTGTGGAAGGAGCACGATGTCGTCGTCGTGCCCGCTGCCACGGCGGCGCTCGCGCTCTGCGCGAGCGGTGAGAAATTCGATGTCATTCTGTGCGACCTGATGATGCCCGACATGACCGGTATGGACTTCCATGGAGAGCTGTCGCGCATCGCACCGGAGATGGTCGACCGGGTCATCTTCATGACGGGGGGCGCCTTCACGGCACGAGCGCAGCAGTTCCTCTCGACAACGTCCACAGAACACATCGAGAAACCGTTTCATGCCGCCAATCTGCGAGCGATGATCCAGCGCTATTTGCGATAGGTCAGACCACCAACGTGGCCCCACGCCGGCCCGATCGTCCACCTGCCACGCCGTGCGCGGCCGTCCCAACCGCCAGGTCGTCACGATTTCTCCGACCTGGCGGAATCCCAGGACCTGCACCCTCGGTGCATCCGCCGAACTAGCGCTCGTACCCGCCGTCGGCGCGCAGCACCCACGCGCCCGGATCGCTGAGGTCGCGCGTGAGCAGCCCGTCGAGCTTCCGCCGCGCCGCGACATCGTACACGGGCGCCACGACCTCGACGCGGCGCCGCAGGTTGCGCGGACGCCAGTCGGCTGAACCGATGTAGTACTCCTCCGCGTCGCCGCCGCCGTTCCCGAAATGGTAAATCCGGGCGTGCTCGAGAAAACGGCCGAGAATACTGACGACGCGGATCCGTTCGGAGAGGCCCGGGACGCCTGGCCGCAGGGTGCAGATCCCCCGCACCACGAGGTCCACATTGACGCCCGCCTGCGCGGCGGCATAGAGCGCCTGAATGACCGCCGCGTCGGCGAGACCGTTGAGCTTGGCGCGAATGTGCCCGGGCCGGCCGGCGCGCGCGTGCGTCGCCTCGCGCCCGATCAGCGCCAGCAGGCGCTCCAGCAGGTTGCTCGGCGCCACCAGGAGATGGCGGAGCCGCGCCCGTGGCGCGTGGCTCGATCCGGTGAGCTCGTTGAAGAGCGCGTGCACGTCCGCGGTGATGCGCGGATCCGCGGTGAAGAGGCCGACGTCGGTGTACGCGCGCGCCGCGTCGGGGTTGTAGTTGCCGCTGCCGACATGCGCGTAGCGGCGCGCGCGGCCTCCCGCGCCGCGGCGCACGACGAGCGCGAGTTTCGCGTGGGTCTTGAGGCTGACGAGGCCGGTGACCACGTGAATCCCGTCGCGCTCGAGGGTCCTGGCCCAGGCGATATTGCGCGCTTCGTCGAATCTGGCCTTGAGCTCGACGATGACCGACACATCCTTGCCTGCCGCGGCTGCGCGCCGCAGCCCATCGGCGATTGCGGACGGACCGCCCGGCCGGTACAGCGTGAGCTTGATCGCCTGGACGTCCGGGTCATCCGCCGCCTCGCCGATAAACCGTTCGAAGGTGGCGGGAAAGCTGTCGTGCGGGTGGTGAACGAGCACATCGCGCTCATCGAGTTGCGCGGTGATGGGGCGGTCGGCCGCGAACGGGGACGCCGCGACGAATGCCGGGTAATCGGGCAACGACGAGGCCACGGAACCATCCCGCAGGTCGCCGAGATTCACGGGCCCGGGCGCCACGTACACATCCGCCGCGGTCAGCGTGCTCTCACGCTCGCTCTCCTCGAATCGCAGCTCCCGCTGCACCAGGTTCTGGAGGGCGGCCGGCGTCGCGGCCTCGATTTCGACCCGGACCGCCGGTCGCAGTTGGCGGCGGGCGATCTCTTCCTCGATGGCTTGCAGAAAATTGGCGGTGGATGCCTCGTCGAGATGGAGATCGCCGCTGCGCGTCAGCCGGAATACGTGCGCGCCGACGATGACGCGGTCGGGGTAGAGCAGGTCGAGGTTGGCCCGGATCACGTCCTCGACCGCGAGGAAGCGAAGCCCATCGGGCAAGGGGAGGAAGCGCGGCAGCGTCTCGGGGATCTCCACGAGCGCGTAATGCACGGGCGCGGCCGGACGATCGCGCAACACCACGAGGAGGACGAGCCGTCGATCGCTCACGAGCGGGAACGGATGACCGGGAGCGCGGGTCAACGCCTTGGGGCTGAGGAACGGCAGCAGCTCGTCGGTGCAGCGGGCGCGCAACGCGTCCTGGTCGCCGGGCTCGAGGGCCGGCCACCGCACGATCCCCGGGCACAGAGCCTCGAACGCCCGATACTGGCGGGCGACGAGTGGCCGGAGGCGAATGCCGACGGCGTCGAGCGTCTCCTGCGGCTGGAGGCCGTCGACCGACGGACCGGTTCGCCCCAGCGTGAGGAGCTCCTTCAGGGCGGCGACCTTCGTCGCCACGAAATCGTCCAGGTTGGTCGATACGATGCCGAGGAAACGCACGCGCGCTGCGGTGGGCGTGCGCGGATCCTCCGCCAACGCGAGCACGCGAGCGTTGAACTCGATCCAGGATAACTCAGCGTTGAGAAACTGCTCCGGCACCGCGCGGGCCGGATCGATCTGCTCGGCGGCGAGCACGGGGGTCCGCATCTCGCTCAACGTGACGCGGCTGGCGCGCGCAACGGCCTCGGGCGCCTCATCGCTCGCTGGGGCGCCGAACGCCGCGCCGGACCACTCGGGCAGCAGGGGCGACCGTGCCGCGACGGTGAGCGCGGCGAGCGTCGCCGGATCGCGGAGCAACGGGGCGCCGACGCGCTCCAAGAGCTCCGCGGGGGCGAACCATTGCAACGCGGCGTTGCCGCGCAGTTGCCGCGCCGTCCACACCTCGAGCGCGGCGCGGTCGTTCGCTGGCGGTACAACGCCGAGCAGGCGCAGTTGCCCCTCACCGCTCCCCACGAGTTGGCGTAGCGCCGCGCGGCATGCCGCCTCACCGCTGCCGGGACCGACCGGCACCCGCAGCTCACCGCCGAGGCGACATAACCCCAGCCGTCCATGTTCGACGGCGACGAGCGCCACCTCACGCTCGCCCTTCAGCTCCCGCGCCAGGATCCGTGTTTCCGCTGCCTGTAACGCACCCTGTGCGCGCTGCAGCGCGTCACCGCCCGCCGGCCGTAACGTGAATACGCGCTCCAGCCGCCGCGCGACGGCGCGGGTGGCGAGGCCACCCCAGGCGCGAGGGCGTACTGCCACCTCCCACAAGGGCGCGCTGAGATCACGCCGCCGCACGATGATCGCATCGCCACCCAAGTCGCACAGCGGCACACGCAGCAGCGGCACGCCAACCACGCGCCAGCGGCGCTCCACATGGCGCTCGATCCACGGTCCCAGCCGCGCTGGATCCACCAACGCGCGCAGCCGTAGTGCGGGCTCTGAGTTACCGGTGAGCGCCTGAGCCGTGGCCGTCTCGGCGACGGGCGCGTGCAGGCGGGTACCGCCGGGGAGCCACAGCGTCAGCCAGCAACCGCCATCCGCGGCGAAGCGCAAGCGGCAACGGCTGCCGCGCTGCCAGAGATCCCCCTCACTGGTGTCGCAGTACACGTCTCGGAAGGAGATCGTGTGCGGCGGCTCGGCGGAGACGCGAAATCCACCGAGTGGTGGATTGGCCAGAATCCGTTCCAGCATTGCCCCATCCGCGACATCCCAACGCAGCGACATCCCTTACTGCGGATCCGGGTCGAATCGCACGTTGGTGACTTGCGCCGCGGCGTCGCGCCGCACCGCCGCCACCAGCGCCTCGGGCGTTGCACGAGAGCGCAGCTGGACGAGGAACGTGAGCGCCGTGGATCCGGGGCCTGCGGATTCGGACCCGATCAACTTCCAGCGTCGTGCCTGCTGCTCGAGGACGCCCGCGATGGTCGGATGCGCCGCGCTCGGGGTCGCGGTCTCCACCACCAGGCGCCCCCGTACCCGCTCCGTGGCGGGGACGGTCCCGATGTCGAAGCGCCACAGCACGAGGACCACGGCGACGTAGATCACCGATACGACGAACCCGACCGCGAACGCCTGCACGCCCGCGGCGAGTCCCACCGCGATGGCCAGGAAGATGTAGACGGCGTCCTTGGTATCGCGCAGGGTATTGCGGAACCGCACCGCCGCCACGATGCCCGCCAGGCTGAACGCGAGGGCGACACTGTCGTGCACGATGAGTACAATGCCGGCGATGACGACGGGCAGGATAATGAGGGTGTGCACGAGCGAGGCGTCATAGCGCTCTTTCGGCTTCGTGCGCATGTACATCCACGCCACGGGACCGATGAGGGCGAGCGCGCCCAACATGGCGACGGCGGCGCCTCCCGGGGCGCGGTCCGTGAAGTAGCCCCCCCACTGTGGGATCCACTGGGACAGGAGCCAGGCCGCCCCCGCGAGGGCGGCGTAGTACGCGAGGATGCGGACGACGAGTCCCAGCGCGCGGCGTTCGGTCATCGCGGCAGCGACCGGCAGCCGCGCACGAACACGCGTCGCACGGTTCCGGGATCGTCGATCTCACGGAAGAAACCGTCGAAGTAGCTGAGGATGCTGCGCACGTCGCCTTCACGGAGATCGGGAACGGCGCGAACCGCCGCGTAGATCGAATCCTTTGCGGCACGGAAACGCGCGAGCACGGGCATCACCACGCTGTCGGGCTGGCAGTACCCGCGGTAGAGTCGCTCGCGCACCGACTTGATCGGAAGCTGCGCGGGCGGTACCGCATAGGGCGCGCCCACCGCGCCGGAAAAATCGTAGTCGTAGGGCACCGCGAAGAGCCGCTCGGGAGGCCCCGAATCGCTCAGGATCACGATGTTGTGGCGCCCCCACACCGACCAGTCGGTGTTGCCGATCAAGTACTGAAAGACGGCCACCAGCGTCATGTACGACGGGTCCGTGAGCATGTCGTGCAGGTTGCCGATCTCCACCACCTTGGTCCCGATGCGCCGGGCCAGCTCCGCATCCGACTCGATCAGGAAGCCATAGCGGGTGATGGTGTCGGCACGCGCGGTATCGAGATAGGTGACCATCGCGAGGCGCACGCGGTGGCTCGTATCGGTGAGCACGTTGAAGACGCGATAGAGCGAGTACTCCTTCAGGAGATTCCGCTCGTACGAACGATCGCTCTGGCAATGCGTGACCAGTTTGAGCTTGTCCTGACCGGCAAAGGGCGTGGCGTCGCCTTTCTTGCGAGGCAGGTCGAGGCGCAGCGGCGGAAACGCACAACGTTTGAGTCGGAAGATGCCGCGGGTTCGCAGCTTGATGTCCAATGACCCCGTGTCGCCGGCCGTCCCATATCGGAGGATGCCGTCGTGCTCGGTCCGCTCGTTGCCCCGATCGCGGAAGAGCGCGCGGAGATCGGTCTTCACCTGGAGCACCAAGGGCTCGCGCGTCTGGAACAAGCGCGACGGCGCCGTCTGGGCTTCCGAGGAGTCGCAGGGAACGAGACAGAGAGTGACGAGACAGGCGACTGCAGCGAGCGCGGCGCGTCGTAGCATGGCGCCGAAACTACGGTCGGGCGACGACCACCGCTACCAGATCACGTGGCGACGCGGTTCCGGCCGGCCTCCTTTGCCCGATACAGGGCCTTGTCGGCCGCTTGCACGACCTGATCGGCCGTCGAATGGCGGTGATTCTTCTCGGCCACACCGATGCTGACGGTGATCACGATCGCCTCGCGGGTCTTGCGTCCCTTGGGAGCCGCGGGCTTGTTCCGCGGCCGGAAGCGGCGCCGCATCGTGAAGCGGCTCGTCTCCACGGTTTCCCGCAGCTCCTCGAGGTGGGGCAAGCACTCCTCGGCGCTCTTGCCGGAGAAGATCAAGGCGAATTCCTCGCCGCCATAGCGGTAGGCCGTGCCGCCTCCGGGCGCGTGCGCCAGCCGAGACGCGACCAGGCGAAGCACGTGGTCGCCGGCGTCGTGACCGTACTGATCGTTGAACCGCTTGAAGTGGTCCACGTCGATCATCGCCACTGTGAACTGGCCGGAGAGGCGCGGCAGCGCTTCGTTCAGCGCGCGGCGCCCCGGGAGCTCGGTGAGGCCATCGCGGTAGGCCATCATGTACGACGCCTCGATCACCGCCACGACGAGCACGAGCCCCGCGGTGGCAAGCCAGATCTCCTGGCCCGGTCCCATGGCCTTCCAGGTTAGGGCAAGAAAGGCTGCGATGAGGGCGTAGACGTACGAACGGACAGGCGCCTGCGGCTCGCGTATCCAGGCCAGGACGAGGACGGCGCCCATGCCGAGGAACGCGACCAGGGCCGGCTGCGCGAGCGGCGTCCAATCGCTGAGGACTGAGGGAAGGAAGCGGGTTCTGAGTACGGCTGTCGCCTGGGCCGGGAACGACTTTGCCAGGAACACCACGATGATCACCTGGACAGCGATCACCACCCAGCGCGCGAGGCCCCTCGGGGTGACGGTGCCGCGCTCGGGGAGCAACGCGACGAGCGCCAGGTTGAGCGGGAGCAGGAACGTGGTGGCGTGGTAGAAGAGCCGCTGCTCGGGCGTTGCCAGCCCAGCGTCGAGCACATACTGCGTGAGGGCGAGCAAGGCGACCGTGAAGACGAGGCGCGACCGGTTGAACCGGAAGCCCAGCAGCAGGGCGGCGGCGAGGACGGTGTACGGGTAGACGTCGACGAGGCCGTTCGCGGCCGGGCGGAGCCCCGGAAGGGTGACGAGCAGCGCCGCGGCGACGAGGATCGCCGCTTCGGGGACGAGCAGGAACAGGATTCGTTTCATTGGGGCCTAGAACGGTACGCGCCCGACGCGGCAGGTCAACTCGCGCCCCTAGTTGACCGAGCGTGCGCTGAGTGGCGATATTTTCCGCCCCCGGCGGTATCGTCTAGGGGACTAGGACGGAGCCCTCTCAAGGCTCAAACACGGGTTCGAATCCCGTTACCGCTACTGGCAGGGGACGAGCCCCCATCGTCTAACGGCTAGGACACCACTCTTTCAAGGTGGGAACAGGGGTTCGATTCCGAGTCGGCGCACTCCTTTCTTCACCTCGTCGGAAACACCTTCGCCGTCACCCAGCCCACCACCGTGCCCAGCACGGCGCCGCCAAGCACATCGGTCACGAAATGCCGGCCCGCCGCGACGCGCAGCGCGCCGACGCCGGCCGCCCCCGCGTACAGCAGGATCTCGTTGCGCGTCGCGTGCGGAAGGTGCTGCCGTTGGGCCATCACCGCGTACGACGTCGCGACGGCGAATGCGGTCGCGGTGTGCGCCGAAGGGAAAGAGCGCTGGCTGTCGCGATCACCGGCGGCACTTGGTGCCGCCGCAGTATAGAGGATCGGCCGGTTGCGGTGGACCAACGCTTTGGTCCACTCTGTCGTCAGCTGCGTGAAGGCGACGGCGTTCACCATCATCGCGAGGTTGCCGCGCGTGCGCGACGCCAGCAACCCGCCGCCCACCACGCCCGCCAGGACGACGTTACTCGCCGTGCCGGCTGCTCGTGAATCGAGTCTGACGACCCAACGATCGAACGGAGAGAGAGTTAGGGGATCGCACGGTGCGCACGATGGAGCGCCCCGCGGCAGGTGCAGCACGGCAGGCAGTGCGGCGAACGCGCCGGCGCCGACCGCAACGGTCCAGGGGCGCCACCCGTCTCGATACGCCGGCGCCTGGACCAGGCTCACGGCGAGGAGTATTACGGGCGTCGTTTCGTGACCTTCCCGATGGCGTTGATCAGGTCGCTCAAGTCGTACGGCTTCGTGACCGACGGCTGCCCGCATGACTCGAGGAAGTGCCGGGTTTCGTCGCGCGCCTGGTCGCCGGTGACGAACACGAAGCGGTACGCCAGCTGCGGCCGTTCATCCACGAGCTGTTCGTAGAGCGCCCGCCCGCCGAGCCGCGGCATCTGGAGGTCCGTGACGACCGCGTCGAAGGTCACGGTGTGGTCGCCGAGCCGCTGGATCGCCTCGATGCCGTTCTCGGCGGCCACGACGTCGTGTCCCTCGCGCTCCAGCAGCAGCTCCATCGCCTGACGGTTCACCTGATCGTCGTCGACGATCAGAATGCGCAGCTTGGGCAGGGGTTGCGCCGGCGCGCTGGTGCGCGCGATCGAGCCCAGCACGCTCTTCGGGAGCGTGACGACGACTTCGGCGCCCGACGTTCCGCCCCGCAGACGGAGTCGCAAGCTTCCCCCGGTCGACTGCGCGAGCGCGCGCGCCAGCGCGAACTCGACCTCGCCCCCGCCGCCTGTCTGCGTGAACCGGAACGGCGAGACGAGACGCTGCTCCGCCTCGACGGGCAACGGCGGGCCTGAATCCCACAGCGCCAGGACGACCGACGGGCCGGCTTCGATCGCGTCGATGCGCAGCTCCCGTGGCGGTGCCGATTCGCGTAACCGGCGCAGGGCGAAGTCGAGGAGCTTGGTCAGCATCTCCGTCAACTGGGCCATGGGGCAGGCGACCATGGACAGGTTGGCTGGTACGTTCCGCATTACCTTGACGCCCAACTCGCGGAACGTCGCGTCGCGCTCGGCGAGGACGCCGTTGACGACGACGCTCGCATCGCACGGCTCGGCGGCGCCGATCGGGTGGTCGGTCAGCTCGAGGAAATGGGTCGTGATCTCCGCGGCCCGGCGCACTTCACCGTGCAGCATCATCAGGGCGCGGGCACGCTCGGGATCGAGCGGGCTGCCGTGCAGCAGGTCGGCGAGGGTGCCGATTGCCGCGAGCCGGTTGTTCAGGGCGTTGAGCACGTTGGCGGCGCCCTCGTCCATCACGACGTGGCGGATCTCGGGCGGCGGGGCGCGCGGCGCCGGGGGCGGAGGCGGCGGCGTCAGTCGCCGCGGGGGCGGCTGCCGCTGGCGACCGAACAGGTAGCCGAACAGAATACCCACGCCGCCGCCGAAGCCAAACGCGACCCAGAGTTCCATGCTCCAAAGGTACGCATCGGCTTGATTCGCGCGAGAAGGCGGTCTAATTTTCCGTGCCCGCCCTGGTGGTGAAACTGGTAGACACGCTGTCTTGAGGGGGCAGTGCCGCAAGGCGTCTCGGTTCGAATCCGAGCCAGGGCATCGCAGCGTAACATCCTCAATGAAACACTATCCCTACCTCATTATCGGTGGCGGGATGACGGCCGATGCCGCCGCCCGCGCCATCCGCGCCGCCGATCCGTCCGGCGCCGTCGGCCTGATTTCCGCTGAGGCGCAGGCGCCCTACGCCCGTCCCCCCCTCTCCAAGGGCCTGTGGAAGGGCGATCCCGAGTCCGGGATCTGGCGGGGCACCGATACCATCGGCGCGGACCTGCGCCTCGGCCGCCGCGTCACCGCGATCGACGCCAAGAAACGCACCGTGACCGACGACCGCGGCGACGTCGTGTCGTACGACAAGTTGCTGCTCGCCACGGGCGGCACGCCGCGACGCCTGCCGTTCGGCGGCAACAAGCAGATCATCTACTATCGCACCTACGACGATTACCGCCGCCTGCACGCGCTCGCCCAGGAGCAGCTGCACTTCGCGGTGTTGGGGGGCGGGTTCATCGGGTCGGAGGTGGCGGCGGCGCTGCGCATCGCGGGCCGCGACGTGGTGATGTTGGTGCCGGAGGACGGCATCGGGGCGCGTGTCTTTCCCGCCGATCTCTCCCGCTACCTCGTCACCTACTACCGCGAGCAAGGGGTCGACGTGCGCAGCGGCGAGGGGCTCGCCGCCCTGCGGCAGGACGCGTCCAAGGTCGTCGTGCGGACGACTGGCGGCAAAGAGCTGGCCGTCGATGTCGTGGTCGCCGGTCTCGGCATTCAACCGAACGTCGAGCTCGCCGAGCAGGCAGGCATTCACGTGGAGAACGGCATCGTGGTGGACGAGATGCTGCGCACCAACGTGCCCGAGATCTTCGCGGCGGGCGACGTGGCCAACTTCTTCAATCCCGCCCTCGGCATGCGGATGCGCGTGGAGCACGAAGACAACGCGAATACGATGGGCGCCGCCGCCGGCCGCGCGATGGCAGGGCAGGGGACACCCTACACCCACCTCCCGTTCTTCTACTCAGACCTGTTTGCGCTTGGCTACGAAGCGGTCGGCGAGTTGGATCCTCGTCTCGAGGTCATCAGCGACTGGAAGGAGCCGTTCAAGGAAGGCGTCATCTACTATATGAAGGACGGGCGCGTGCGCGGCGTGTTGCTGTGGGGTGTCTTCGGCAGGGTGGATGAGGCGCGCTCCCTGATCGGTAAGCCGCTCACGACGCGGTTATAGCCGCCGTCTTCTCCCACAGCTCCCGCGCCAGCGCCGCATCACCGGCCAGCGGGCTCGTCTTCGCCTCCCGGCTCTTGTAGTAGTAGCGGCCCGTCGCGGTTGCGAGCTCCGGCGCGGTGGCGCAGTAGAGCGGCGTCTCCGCGCCTTGTTGGTTCGACAGCATGAACAGCTTCAACAGCCACTGAAACGGCTGCGGCACCCCGCGCCAAATGTTGGACGCCACGGCGCCGGGGTGCAGGGAGTAGGTGGTCACGCGCGTACCGGAGAGGCGACGCGCCAGCTCCTTGGCGTGCAGCACGTTCATCAACTTGGTCTGGCCGTAGTCCTTGAAACCACTGCGCTTGGGCTCCGTGCGGCGCTCGAGCCCGGCCCAGTTCATCTCCTTCGCAATGAAATGGGCATTGCTCGCCACGTTCACGACGCGTCCCTGCGGTGCCTCCTTGAGGCGCGGCAGCAGCAGGTTCGTCAGCAGGAACGGTCCGATGTGATTCGTCGCGTACGTGATGTCGAAGCCGAG
>DATHDT010000053.1:0-2014 GCA_035318905.1 Gemmatimonadales bacterium
ACGTGTTTCGCGATCTGCTCGATGATGCTTCGTTGCACACCGTGAGCGTCGCCGACACGCAGTTCTCCTTCAATAACCGGACGCGCTGGCGCTTCGCGTCGTGGTCCGATGGTTTGGCCCGCACCCACACGATCACGGCGAATCTCGCGGGCGGCACGATCACCGCGACCCTGAGCCGCGACTTCAAGATCGTGGCGAACGCGGGCGCCAACGGGACGATCGCCTCGAATCCCGTGGTCGACCTCACCGGAACGTTCATGGCACAGGGGAGCCCGGTGCAGCTCACCGCAACGCCCAACGGCGGATTCGTGTTCGGCGGTTGGACGGGCGACACCACGTTCAGCACCGCGATCGTCACGCTCCCCATGGGCCGGCCCTACACCGTGACGGCGAACTTTGCGCTGGCGCTCGCCATCAGCTCGGCCGCCACCCGTCCCAACGGCGTGATGGGCGCGCCGTACAACGACACGCTGAAGGTCACGGGAGGATCGGGCACGAACACCTGGACGGTGGCAAGCGGCGCGCTGCCGTCAGGTGTGACACTGGCGGCGTCGACCGGCGTGCTGTCGGGGTTCCCGCAAACGACGGGCAACTTCTCCTACCAGGCGACGGTCGTCTCGGGCGCGCAGAACCAAAGCCGGACGTTCACTTTCTCGGTGACGGCGCCAAGCCTCGTGACCGCGGACGTGGTCACGCAGCTCCTCGGACCCGCCACGCCGCTCAATGTGGACCAGGTGCGCTACCTCGACTATCTCGGTAACAGCAACAGCTTCTTCGACATCGGCGACTTCCTCGCGTGGGTCAAAACGACGGGGGCGCCGCTCAGCGCGGAGGCCATGGCGAAGCTGGCGCAGAAAGGAGCCCACCCATGAAACGCTCACTGGTGGTGACGGCCATCGCCGTCGTGCTGACGCTCGGAAGCAGTTGCGGGAAGGACGTCGGGCCGGTGGCGGGCAACCTGAGCGTCCGTCTCACCACACCAAACTCAGGGGCCGACTCGGCGATCGTGTTCACGATCACGAGTCCCGAAGCGCTGACCAGCGCCACGCCGGGCGTGGGGCTGCGCTTGTTCGCGCAACCGCTGGGTGGCACGACGACGCGTTTCGCGTTGACGGGCAACCTCACGACCAGCACGACGATCCTGACGATCGGCGCGGCGAACCTGAATGCCGTGGGGCAGTACAGCGGCTCGATCGAGGGTGTAGCTCAGGCCAACTTTGTGCTCCGGCCGTCGGGTGTGGGCACCGGCTACGGGCTGACCGTCATCAGGTAGCGACCGACTGCAGAGCGCCGTTGCCGCCGGATCCCCAGGCGCGCGCTAGGTCGCCGTCGAGGCGCCGGCGCATGTCCTGGTAGGAGCGGAGCAGCTGTTGGCATTCGGCGGTCAGGGTGGTACCGCCCCCGCCGGGTCCGCCGGCGCGCGACTCGACCACCGGCCGCCCGAACGCTTGCTCCATCAGTTGTATGGCGCCCCACGCCGTGCGGTAGCTGATCCCCGCCTCGCGCGCGGCGTCCTTGATCGAATGCACCTTCTCGACCGCCTCGAGGAGACGAGCCTCGCGCTCTCCCATCACGGGGACCCCACGGCGCATCAGTGTGATGCTCGCCCTCGGAATAAGATCGCCGAACTGCATTAAGGCCTCCTACGGTTCGACTGGCGCGGGCGGAGCACATCCGCCCGCCAGCGGCTGAAACGCCGCCATACCGCCGTCGAGCTGCATTGCAAGCAGCCGCGCCCGCCAGGCGTCCATCGCCCAGGTTGCGAACGACAGGGCCGCCGGATGCGGCGACGGCGAACGAATCACGTACAGCGTGTACGGGTTGAGCAGCGCGGTGTCACCCGCGACCAACACCTGCAGGTCCACGCCCTTCAGCCTGGAGAACGTCGGCAGGTCGACGAGCGCATAGCCGTGCCGCTCGTCGGCCAGACGCACTGTCGCGGCCTGATCGCTCCCCGTCTCCACGTACCAGGGTCGTCCTCCACCACGCGAGGAGGGCAAGACCCCGGCGTCCT
>DATHDT010000054.1:0-3669 GCA_035318905.1 Gemmatimonadales bacterium
CCAGATCCAGCAGATGTCCCACCAGATGCGGCGGGCTTCTTCGGGCGTCGAGCCGAAGTGAACCTCTTCGACGAACGCCCGGTCGGCGTGGGTGACGAGCAGGCGCACGTCGGCGTCGCTCCGGATCAACGCGCGCACCGCGGCGGCCGGCAACTCGGCGGCCTGGTCGTTGGGATGACGCTGGCGGCCATCCTCGAGCCGGACCGCGAGCATCAGGGGCACGCCGGCTGCGCCGCAGGCGGCGGCGAGCACACGCATTTCCCCGCCCGCGGGATCGAGCCCCAGATACTGGGCGTCGCAGCGGACCGCGGGGGCGCCCGCGTTCACGGCGTCGGCGAGTGTCTGCTCCCACTGCGCCAGACCCGGATGAATGACCGGCACGGGCTTGAGCCGCGTCTCGCGGCGCGCGGTCTCGACGAGCCACTGGTTACCCTCTGTCGGGTCGCGCCAGAAAAGACTCGGGAGGTGCGTGACCCACGCCTCGTCGACGCCGGCGCGATCGAGCGCCTTGAGGAGCGCCTCCGGCGACGTGCCGGGGACCTTGCGCCACGGGTAGGCGCCGAGGAACGCGTTGACGTCGACGCGCATCAGTCGGCCGGAAAGGCGCCCGGCGGGAAGATGCGGACGGCGTTCTTCCATCGGACCATGGCCGCCTCGTCCTTGTTGAGCAGCGACTCGAGGTAGCGCAGCTTGGCCCAGCCGGTGTCCATCGTCAGATCGGTTCCCCACAGGAGGCGGCTGACGCCGACCGCCTCGACGCAAGTCTCGAGCATCCCGCCGTCCACACCGCTGCCGGACAGGTCTACGTAGACATTCGCCACGTCGCGCACGGCGTGCAGCGAGTGCAGCCAGTCGCCGCCGCCCCCGATGTGCGCGAGGATGAACGACACCTCGGGATGCCGCCCGGCCAGGGTGCACAGCTCCACGGCGTCGGACGCTTCCTGACCGGGCCAGTCGCGCCGCCGGTGCTGCCAGATGTGCTGCAACACCGGCACCCGATGTTCGCGCGCGAGCGCGCAAACCGGATCGAGCAACGCGTCGTCGGCGCGGCGACTGGCCGCGAGCTTGATCCCGATCATCCCGGCGGCCAGACAGCGCGCGATTTCCGCGCGGGCGTGCGCGGTGTAATTCGGATTGACGCAGACGTAGCCGCGGATGCGGCCGGGGTGCGCGTGCTGGAGCGCGAGGAGCGCGTCGTTGCCGTGGGTGACGTCGGGGGGCGACGGGAAGTAGATGGGCGATGTCCGCCCCCAGCTGCCGAGAATCGACGCCACATGGGCTGTGATCCCGATCATGTCGCCCGCGGCCAGACGACTGGCGTTGCGCTCCCGCCAGTCGGCGCGGGGCGCACGATCATGATAGAAGTGGGCGTGGACGTCGACGAGCATCCCTCAATTTGCTATCTTGTGCCGTCTTACGGCCACCTACTGGTCACCCACAGGAGACCGCATGGCGACGACGCTCATAGATGTGAACCGCCTCAAAGGCATCCTGCTCCAGCCTGGGGCGACCTGGAAGGCGATCGACGGGGAGTTTACGAAGCCCGGGTCGATCTACAAGAACTGGGTCCTGCCCTTGGCCCTCATCGGGCCCATCTGCGGCGCGATCGGCACCCTCGTGTTCGGGATGAGCTTCGGCGTGGTGGGGTTCTACCGCCTCCCCATCATGAACATCGTGACCATTCTGGCCGTCGACTACGTGCTCGGCGTCGTCGGCGTATGGGTGCTGTCCCTGGTCATCAGCCTGCTCGCGCCGACGTTCGGCGGCCAACGGAATGACGTGCAGGGATTGAAGGTGGCCGCGTATGCGGCGACGGCGTGGTTCGTCGCGGGCGTTTTCCAACTACTGCCACAGCTCGCGCTCGTGCGCGTGCTCGTGTCGCTGTACAGCGTCTATCTGGTGTTCTCCGGCGTGCCGATCGTGATGAAGCCGAGCAAGGATCAGGCGATGGGATACGCGATCGTCGCGGTGCTGGGCGCCATCGTCGTCGCCTTACTCGTGCTGGCGATCCACACGGCGTTCGCTCCGGACTACGGGACGTTGCGGGCGCGCGTCTAGCGATTCACGCCGCGTAGCACGGTGTCCAACACTTCGAGGGCGCGGTCCACCGCGCCCTCGTCGTGCGCCAGGGACACAAAGTTGTACGCCGTGCGCTTGAACAGGACGCCCTCCTTGGCGCACCCCACCGCCACGGCGCGCGAGATCTCCTCCGTCGCGTAGTGCAGGAAGCACATCTCCGCCATCCCCGCGACCCCGGCGATCGCATCCGGGTATTTGCGCTGCAGGCGATGGAGACCGTGCAGCAAGCGCGTCCCGATTCGGTGCAGGTGATCGCACACGGCCGCGCGCTCGAACACCTCGAGCGTGGCGCGCGCTGCCGCGAGGGCGACGCCTTCGGTCGCCAGCGTCGACGAGATCCAGGTGCGCGTCGCAGCGGCCATCAGGTCGGCGCGTCCGCCCATGGCGGCGAGCGGGAAGCCATTGGCGAGCGCCTTGCCGTACACCGCCAAGTCGGGCCGCACGCCGTAGCGCTCGCCGGCCCCACCGATCGCCAGACGGAACCCCGTCTTGATCTCGTCGAAGATCAGCACGGCACCGATCTTCTGCGTCTCGGTCCGGAGCGCGTCGAGCCATTCGCGGGTCGGCTCCGCGACCACGACCGGCTCCACCACGACCGCCGCGAGCTGGCGGCCCCGCTCGCGAATCATCTCGCGCGCGGCGGCCACGTCGTTGAAGGGTAACTCGGCGAACAGCGCCCGCACCGCCGTCGGGATCCCCCCCCCCGCGGCGCCGCCCTGGCACCAGTCGAGCCAGCCGTGATAGCCGCACCCCAGCACGTGCTCGCGGCCCGTGGCGACGCGGGCGATGCGCACCGCGGCGGCCACTGCTTCGGCGCCGGTCTTGAGGAAGCGCACGCGCTCGAGCCACGGAATCCGCGCTGCGAGCCGCTGCGCCAGGTCTTCTTCGGCGACTGGCGGCAGCGGACCCACGACGCCATCGGCAATCGCCTGCTCGGCGGCCTGATTGACGGCGGCATGGCCGTACCCGAGCGCGACCGCGCCGAGGGCCATGACGAAGTCGAGATACTCGCGCCCGCGGTCATCCCACACGCGGCACCCCGCCGCGCGCGACACGCGCGCCGGCACCTCGGGCCCGGGGTCGGGCCCGAAGAGCGCCTCGGGCCGCTTACTGCCCGTCGACGTGAAGCCCGGAACGCGCCAGTCGTTCACCGTATTTCACCACCTCGATGGCCATCGCGCGGAGCAGCTTGACTTCCCGCAGGTCGAGCGGCGTGCGGTGCACGAGCTCCCGCATCGTCCGCATGATGCCTTCCGCGTTGCGCGTCTTGAAGAAGTCGATCGCCTCGAGCGCGCGCTGCACGTCGGCAAAGAGACGTTCGACCTCCTCGACCGGCGCAGGCTCCGACACTCGACGCGGAGCCTTGAATGGCCGATCCCCCGCGCCACGAGCCAGCGCCAGCTCGTACATCATGATGATCGCCGCGTGCCCAAGATTCAGGGATGCGTACGATGCCTCACTTGGAATCGTTACGACCCGATGGCAGCGGTCGACGGCTTCGTTCGAAAGGCCCTTGTCCTCCCGCCCGAAGAGCAGCGCGACGAGGCCGTCCTCGGCCAAGGCCGTGATTTCGGCAGCTGCTTCGCGCGG
>DATHDT010000055.1:0-2551 GCA_035318905.1 Gemmatimonadales bacterium
AGCGCAGCCGTTGGCATCAGGTCGCATCGGACGAAGTGTGGCACTACTACGAAGGGGATCCGCTCGAGCTGGTGTGGGAGGAGCAGGTCGAGATCCGTCGCGTCCAACTCGGCCCGGTGGCGATGGGCCGTGAGCCCGTCGCGATCGTCCCGGCGGGGTCGTGGCAGGCGGCCCGCAGCCTCGGCGCGTACACGCTCGTCGGCTGCACAGTCGCGCCGGGGTTCGAGTTCTCGGACTTCGTACTGCTCGACCAAGTCCCCGCCGAAGCGGCGCGGCTCCGCGCCCGATATCCAGAGCTTGGAGCGTTCTCCTAGTAGGCGAGGAGTTCGAGGGCCCGCGCCAACACCTGCGTCCCAAGCGCCAAGTGCTTTTGGTCGGTCGCTTCTTCGGGACAATGCGATCGCCCGCCGATGCTCGGCACGAACAGCATCCCCACCGCACACCGCGCCGCGAGCACCTGCGCGTCGTGGCCCGCGCCGCTGACCAACGCGGCGGGCGTCACACCAGCGTCCGTCGCTGCGCGCTCGAGCAGGTGGCGCACGGCGCCGTCCATCGGCACGGGCGGCCGTGCGTGCAGCGTGCGGATCTCGATGCCGAGCCCGCGCTCCGACGCGATCGTCTGGCACAACGATCGAATCCGCTCCTCCAGGGCGCGCCGCCCGGCCACGTCGGCGTGACGCAGATCCACCGTGAACGTCACGCGACCGGGAATCACGTTGATCTGATCGGGCTCGACGCGCACTCGACCCACGGTCGCGACCGCAGGCCGGCCGAGCGCGGCGGCGATCGACTGCACCGCCTGGATCATCGCGGCCGCAGCGGCGAGCGCGTCACGCCGTAGATCCATCGGCGTCGTGCCGGCGTGATCGGCGCGGCCCGTCACGACGACTTCGAGGTGGACGGCTCCCGCGATGGCGGTAACAACAGCCAGCGGCACCCGTTCCGTTTCGAGAATGCTCCCCTGCTCGATGTGCAGTTCCACGAACGCACCCAGATCGTCACGAGCGGCAGACGGGATATTGGAAGGGTCGAGGCCGCGGTCGCGCATGGCACGGGCGAGCGTCACGCCCTCCGCGTCTTTGACGCTGTCGGCCTCCTCGCGCCCGATGGCGCCAATGATCGCGCGTGAGCCCCAGAAGTTGGTGGCGAAGCGGCTGCCCTCTTCTTCGCAGACCACGAGCAGCTCGAGGGGCCGCTTCGGCTTGCCACGGGCTTGGACGAGGGCTCGCAGGGCGGTGAGCCCGGCGGTGATGCCGAGCGCGCCGTCGAGCCGGCCCCCGTGCCGCACCGTGTCGATGTGCGAGCCCGTGACCACGGCCTTTCCATTCCCTGCGACACGGCCCCAGATATTGCCGACGGCATCCCGCCGCACCGTGAGGCCGGCGTCCTGCATCCATCCTTCCACCAGTGTGCAAGCGGCCGCCCAGGCGTCGCTGTAGAGTGGGCGGTAGGCTCCGCCGCCGGGTTCCGCGCCCACCGCGTATAGCTCGTCGAGATAACGGCGCAGCACGACTTCGTCGATGTGGACCGTCAACGCGGCGGCTCCGGTTTCACGAGTTTTCCCCATCCGGCATCCCCGACGATCTCGCCGTCGGCGAAAACCGTTCGCCCGCGCACGATCGTCCGCACCGCGGCCCCGCGAAACGTGCGGCCCAGATATGGGCTGATCCCGCTGCGTGTCTGCAGGTGTTCGGGACTGAACGTCCACGTCCGCTGCGTATCCACCAACGCGAAGTCGGCGTCCGCGCCGATCGCGATGGAGCCCTTTTGCGGATACAGCCCGAAGAGCCGCGCCGGCGCGGTGGCCGTGAGATCGGCGACGCGCTCGAGCGAGAGCCCGCGCGCGTGCACGCCGCCGGTCAGGAGCACGGGGAGCGTCGCCTGGATGCCGGCGACGCCACCCCACGCCTGCCAGATGTCGTGGTCGCCCTTTTGCTTGTCGGCAGCGGGGCAGGGGGAGTGATCCGACGCGACGAGATCCACCTCGCCCGCGAGCAGCGCCGTCCAGAGGCGCTCCCGCGACGCGGCGTCGCGGATCGGCGGCGCGCACTTGAGCGCTGGACCTACGCGCTCGAAGTCCTGTTCGTCGAAGTCCAGATAATGCGGGCACGTCTCCGCCGTCACCGCCAACCCCCACTCGCGCGCCCCCTGGACTTCGGCGAGACCCTCGGCGGTGCTCACGTGCACCACGTGCGCGCGGGCGCCCGCGCCCGCCCCCCGCACACACGAGACGAGCCGCTTGATCGCCTCGAGTTCGGCGACCGGCGGACGGGCGCGGCACCACGACAATCGGCCTGTCTCGCGGCGCCCACGCATCTCGCTCCCCAGCCGCTCCACCATCTCGTGACTCTCGGCATGTACGCCGACGACGACGCCGAGCCGTGCCGCGGCCTTGAGCCCCGCGGCGAGCACGCCGTCGGGGACGCGGCGGAAGTCGTCGACGCCACTCTCGCTCATGAAGGCCTTGAACGCGATCACGCCGCGCGCCGCCAACCCCTCGAGCTCGGCGAGGTTGTCGTTCACCAGGCCGCCCCAGAGGCCGAAGTCCACG
>DATHDT010000056.1:0-3344 GCA_035318905.1 Gemmatimonadales bacterium
TTGTTCATCGTGCCGGAGGACAGCGTCGGAATCGTCACCAAGAAGTTCGTGCTGTTTGGGACTCACAAGACCCTCCCTGACGGGCGGATCATCGCGCTCCAGGGCGAGGCCGGCATTCAGGCGGATGCCCTGGCACCCGGACTGCATTGGTGGCTGTGGCCGTGGCAGTACGCGACGACGCTGCAGCGGTTCGTCGTGTTGCCCGAAGGGACGATCGGGATCGTGGAAGCCAAGGATGGCGCCCCGATCGCGGTCGGCCGTGTGCTGGGCAAGCGCGTGGCATCCGATTCGTTCCAAAACGCCCGCGCGTTCCTCGCGAACGGCGGTGAGCGCGGCCCGCAGCTGGCCGTGATTCCGCCGGGCAACTACCGCATCAACACCGCGCTGTTCACCATCCGGTCCTGTCCGGCCATCGAGATTCCGGCCGACAGAATCGGCATCGTGGAAACGATGGAGGGCGTGCCGCTCCGTACCGGGTCCGGTGACATCGCCGGGCCGGTGATCGAAGGCCACAACTCATTCCAGGACGCCCAGGCGTTCGTGGATCACCGCGGCTGCAAGGGGCTGCAGGAGGAAGTGCTCCTGCCGGGGCGGTACTTCATCAATCCGAAGTTCGCGCAGGTAGAAGTTGTGGACATGACGGTCGTCCCGATCGCGCAGGTCGGGGTGGTGATTTCGTACGTCGGATCGCTGGGCGAGGACGTCACCGGCGCCGCGTTCAAGCACGGCAACATGGTCATCAAGGGGCAGCGGGGCGTGTGGGTCGACCCGCTCGACCCGGGCAAGTATCCCATCAATCACCGGACCACCAAGATCGAATTGGTGCCGACGGCCAACGTGGTGCTCAACTGGGCGACCGGGAAGACCGAGGCGCACAAGCTCGACGAGCGCCTGTCCAGCATCACGGTGCGGTCACAGGATGGGTTCACGTTCAATCTGGACGTGTCCCAGATCATTCACATTCCGCGTAACGCTGCGCCCAAAGTCATCGCGCGCTTCGGGAGCATGGCCAACCTCGTCACGCAAGTGCTCGAGCCGACGATCGGCAACTACTTCCGCAATGCCGCGCAAAAGTCGGATGTCATCGACTTTCTCAAGGAGCGGGTCAACCGGCAAAGCGAAGCGCGCCAGGCGATCACTGCCGCGCTCATCGAATACGACGTCGGGGCGGTGGATACGTTGATTGGGGACATCGTGCCGCCGGAAGCGCTGATGAAGACCCTGACCGACCGCAAGCTGGCCGAGCAGGAGAAGGTCACCTACGACACCCAGCGCGCAGCCCAGGAGGTGCGCAAAGAGCTGGCGCAAGCGCAGGCGCAGGCTGATACGCAGCCGCAGGTCGTGAACGCCGAACGGCAGGTGGAAATCGCCACGTTCGACGCCCAGACCAAGATCAGACGGGCCGAAGGTGACGCGAAGTCGAAACAGATCAACGCCGAGGTCGATGCCCGGGTGTTGCTGCTGGTGGGCGAGGCCGAGGGCAAGAAGGTCACCGCCGTCGGCAACGCGGAAGCGGAGGTGCTGAAGCGGAAAGGCGAGGCCATCAATCCCGGGAACTACGCGACGATCGAAGTGGCCAGAGCCTTGGCGGCGAGCGGCATGAAGCTGGTGCCGGATGTCGTCGCCGGTGGCGTCGGTGGCACTGGCGGCACGCTGGTGGATGTGTTGCTGGCGCAGCTCATCACGAAGAAATGACGCAAGTCATCCCGAGCGAAGCGAGGGATCTGCTTTTGACACCTGCGTGCCTGCGGCACTCAAAAGCAGGTCCCTCGCGCCTGCGGCGCTCGGGATGACAAGCGCGCTCGCTCTCGTGAAAAAAGAGCGGGGAGAAAGGCCCTTACCGCGGAATCACCGGCAGCGTGATGTGCGTGGGGTGCGCCGCGTCGTGCACCACCCGCTGATGCGCGACCACGAACGTCGTGTCGCGCTCATAGTTTCCGTTCGTGTTGAGGTTCCGGGCATACTTCGGGAACAGCGCCGACGCGATGCTCACCCGGAGGCGGTGTCCCGGCGGGAACACCATGGACGTAAACCACACATCGATGTCGTACGCGTACACCCGGCCGGGCACCACCGGCACCGGCGTGGACAGGCTGTTCCGGAACCGCGCCCGCACCAAGCCGTCCTGCACCCGCTCCGCATGGCCATCCGGGAAGACGTCGAGCAGCATGATGGTCCAGTCGGTGTCGTGGCGGTCGGTGGCCGCCCAGACCCGCGCCGTCATCTCACCCGTGACCTCGAGGGGCCGCGTGAGCGGCGCGGACGTGAACACCAGCGCGTCACGCCGCGTGGCGTTGAGCTCGGTGTAATCCTCGTTGAGCGACTCCTCGAGCTCCCGCGAATCGATGAGATACGGCGTCGGATCGGCCGGATCGTACGTGAACGTGTCGGCCGCCGCCGTCCCCGGCGCCGGGGGCACGCTGTCGAGCACGCCGTCGCCATTGCTGGTCTGCGCGTGCCCGCCGGATGAGATGTAGAACTTCGTCAGACGCTGCCGCGCCAGCGGCCACTCGTTCTCCTGCCGCCAGACATTGTCGCCCATGACGAAGTCGTCGATGTGGGGCAGGGTGTCCACGCCGTTGTTCCTGCCGAGCAGGTAGTGGTCGAACCAGCGTAGCTGCAGATCGCGGAAGGCGTAGCGCGCCTGCGGACCGAAGTCGCCCGCGACATAGTCCACGCCTTTGTGCGCGCCGGGGTTCATCACGATGTGCCAGTTGGGGTGGTGCGGCTGGCGCAGCAGGAAATTGGTATAGTAGATCGGTCCGCGCGAATCGTCGTGCCAGCCGGCCATGGACAGGACCGGCGCCCGAACACGGTCGATGTAGGTGGTGGCCGCGTGCGCCCGCCAGTACGCGTCGAGCGTGGGATGCGCGATCCAGCGGTCCCACAGCGGTACCTGGCCGCAGCCGAGGCGTTGCGGCAGGGTGGCCAGGGGCAGGTGGCGGATCGCCTCGCCGATGTCCAGGTCGGCGGTGCTGGGGTCCATCGTGCGGCCGCGCATCAGGCACGCCCAGTCCACGTTGATCGGCCCGAACGCCATGTACGCGTAGGGGACGATGATCCACGGATCGGGCGTGGCCGCCGTGGGCGAGATCGCCGCGAGGTGCGGCGGGTTGCTGACGGCGGCGAACCACACCAGCCGCCCTTCGTCCGAATGGCCGATCATGCCGACCTTGCCGTTGGCGCCGGGCAGGCGGGCCGCCCATTCGACCGCGTCGTAGCCGTCGTTGATGTCGGTGCTGTAGTCGCCGAAGTCCGCTACGTCGCCGCTCGACTCCTCGCGCCCGCGCACGTGCTGCCCGATGAAGATGTAGCCGCGCGACGCCCACCAGCGGCCGGGACCG
>DATHDT010000057.1:0-4063 GCA_035318905.1 Gemmatimonadales bacterium
GGCACGGGATGGGGCGAGCGAGCGTCAAAGAGTCGCGATGGCCGCTAGCGCTGTGCTCCCCCCCCCGTGCTGGATGGACCTGCGGTCGGGCAGGCTCGGAACCCGAGCCTACCGACGCTAGGCTTTCCAATTAGTTCGAGAGACAAAGCGCCAAGCATGGTAGTCTCCCTGAAAACAAAAATCGCGTCACCCCGGCTACACCTATGGCAGCCATTGCGGGACGCGACTCCCTTGAAGCGAGGAGAACTTTATTGAGGGCCTCTCGATCTGTCAACCCACCCCGTACTAGACGACGCCGTCCTTCAGGACGTCAACGCGCCGAGCCCGGCCTTTAGGCCGGGAATAATCTGAC
Source organism: Gemmatimonadales bacterium (assembly GCA_035318905.1). Taxonomy (GTDB): domain Bacteria; phylum Gemmatimonadota; class Gemmatimonadetes; order Gemmatimonadales; family GWC2-71-9; genus 20CM-2-65-7. Next base: position 353 of record DATHDT010000057.1, read on the forward strand.
CCGGACGCCAGCTATCGCACGTCAGGCCATCCATCGCAGGTCACCCCACGTATCACACGTCGTTGGGTTCGTCCCCTGAAGGGGACGCTCGGCCGCAGGTCACCCCACGTATCACACGTCGTTGGGTTCGTCCCCTGAAGGGGACGCTCGGCGCCGAGGCGTCCTGAAAGGACGCATCGCACGACGTCGCGCGCATCGCGGAGACCTTAAGGCCAGAGCTTGTACAGAGTCCTTGGGAACGCGATCGCTTCCCGAATGTGCGGGATGCCGCAGATCCACGCGACGGTGCGCTCCACGCCGAGCCCGAACCCCGAGTGCACGAATGTCCCGTACTTGCGGAGGTCCAAGTACCAGCCGTACGCGTCGAGCGGCAACCCTTCGGCCTGGATGCGCGCCACAAGCTTGTCGTAATCGTCCTCCCGCTGGCTGCCGCCGATGATCTCGCCGTACCCTTCCGGCGCGAGGCAGTCGTTGTTCAGGACTGTGCGCGGATCGTCAGGGTTTTCCTTCATGTAGAAGGCCTTCACCTGCTTCGGGTAATTGAACACGAAGACAGGACGGTCGTATTCCTTGGCGAGCAGCGTCTCATCCTCACCGCCCAGATCGCGCCCCCACTCCATTTCTGAGCCCAGGCTCTTGAGCTTTTGCACGGCGTCGGTGTACGAAATGCGGTGAAACGGCGCCTTGACCCGCTCGAGCGATGCCGTGTCGCGCCCCAGCTCCGCCAGATCGGCCTTCCGCCGATCGAGACAACGCCCGACGATGTAGGAGACGAAGTCCTCCTGAAGGCGCATATTGTCATTCGAGTCGTTCCAGGCGACCTCGGGCTCCACCATCCAGAACTCCGTGAGGTGGCGCCGCGTCTTGGACTTCTCGGCGCGGAACGTGGGGCCGAAGCAGTACACTTTCCCCAGCGCCGCCGCGGCCGCCTCGACATACAGCTGGCCCGTTTGGGCGAGATACGCCTTGCCGAGGTCGAAGTAGTCGGTCGCGAACAACGTGCCCGCGTGCTCGCCGATCGAGCCGGTGAGGATGGGCGTGTCGACCAGCACGAAGCCGCGCTCGTAGAAGAAATCGCGGATCGCCTGAATGACCTCGTGGCGCACCCGGGCGATCGCCACCTGCAGCCGCGAGCGGAGCCAGAGGTGGCGGTGCTCGAACAGATAGGCGGTGCCGTGCTCCTTAGGCGTGATCGGGAATTCGACGCTGGGCCCGATGATCGTAAGGTCGGACGCCGTCAGCTCGACGCCGCCCCCCCCCGGAGCGCGGGCGTCGGCGCGCACCACACCGGTGACCTCGATGGAAGTCTCCTGCGTGAGACGACCGAAAGCCTCCCACGCGGCTTCGGGGACTTCTTTCTTGGAGAGAACGGCTTGCAGATAGCCCGTGCCGTCCCGCACCACCACGAAGGCGATCTTGCCACTCGAGCGCGTGGTGGACACCCAGCCCCGGACGGAAACGGGCTGCGCGTTCCCCGCGAGCCCAGGCAATTCATCGATACGGCGACGTTCCGGCATAGGCGCGGCATACTAGTGGCGGCCCTCTGCACTGTCAACGCGATGGCGTGCGTCCCCGTGGTGAAGCCCGGCCCCGCGCGGCAGGAGCTCGGCTGGACCGCCTATCTGGGCAGCGCCCGCCACGACGCCGGCGCCGCCGAAACCCTGAACCCCGACCCCCGGCCCCTGTGGCGCGCCGAGATCGGCCGCGCCGTGCGCGGCAGCCCTGCCCTGGGCGAGACGATCCTCGCCGTCGGCACCGTCGACCGCAACGTGGTGCTCGTCGACCGGACGAGCGGCGACATCCTATGGCGCCAGCGCCTGGATGGGACGATTCGCGGGGGTCCCCTGCTCGACGAGGACCGCCTCTACGTGGCGACCGAGGCGCAGCCCGAGGGTCGCGTGTACGCGATCCGCCTGCGCGACGGCCGGCCGCTCTGGCGCACGCGCGTGGGGAGTGTCGTCGCCCCGCTCGCGTTCGACGGCGAAGCGCTCTACGCGGGGACCGAGGGGGGCGCCGTCGTGCGCGTCGCCCCGGAGAACGACGGCGGCCGCGTCGTCTGGCGGCGCGTCCTCAACGGGGCGATCCGCGCGGGCCCAGTCGCCACGCCGCAGGGTCTCGCCGTGATCACGACGGCGGACTCGCTGTACTTGCTCGACCGCGCGACGGGTCAGGTGCGCGCGCGGCGCGCCACGCCCGGCGCTGTGCTCGCGACCCCGGCCAGCGACGGCCGCCGCGTTTATTTCGGCACGACCGACGGCCGGCTCGTCGCGGTCAACCTGCCCGACCTGACGGTGCAATGGGATCTCGCCGCGGGTGACGCGGTGTACGGGGCGCCGGCCCTCGCGCACGACACGCTCTACGCGCTCACGCGCGACGGTCACCTCTGGCTCATCCCGGTAGAGGCGCCGGCCGCCGCAACCCGTCACACCCTGGGCATCACCGCGACGGCGGGGCCCACGCCCATCGTGTCCGGCGTGCTGGTGGGGAGCGTCAGCGGCGAGATTCTGCTCGTCGATCGGGTCACCGGAAACATCCTGTGGCGGGCGCAGGTGGCGGGACCGATCGAGGAACCGCCGCTCGTCCAGGGACGCCAACTGGTCGTCGTCGCGGGGCGCGGCGATATTCACGCGTATCGCTGATGCGCACCCTCTGCCTTGCCGTTGCGTTCGCCGCGGTTCTCGCCCCCCGAGCGCCGGCGCAAACGGCTCCCGCCGTGCGCGGCATGTCGCTGCGCCAGGGTGCCGTTCACTACGGCAAATGGCTCACCGCCGGCGCCGCCGTCGCCTTCACCGCGATGGCGGTCCACGAGCATGGCTTCTCGCACCGCGACTGGGACAACCTGCTCGTGATCTGCCGATCGTCCGACAACGCCTGCGCGCGCGGCAGCGACGGACGGTATTTGCGCGCCGACGCCGAGTTCCTGTACGAACGCTCGATCTACTATGACCGTCGCGCCAACCGGCGGATCCTCGGCGCGCAGGGGAGCCTCCTCGTGACGGCCGCGCTCTTCATTATTGACTTGTCGGGGCGCAACGCCGAGCCGGACAACATTCCATTTCGCCCCCTCAGGGTAACGCTGGCGCCAACGAGCGACGGAGCGGCAGTGGGGATGCGGATCGCGTTCTAAGCGCTGTCAGCGGTCCGCTGTCCGCGCGGATGGCGGACGGCGGATCGCTACCCCACCCGGAATAGTTCGAACCCTCGCTCGTAGCGGGCCACTATCCGTTCGCGGTACGCCGCGTGCTCGCGCCGCTCGAGCGCCGGGTCGCGCGCGATGATTTCCGCGGCCGCGCGGCGCGCGGCTTCGAGCAGCGGCAGGTCGGTCTCCAGATTGGCGTAGCGTAAAGACATCCCACCAGACTGTCGCGCGCCGGCCAGCTCGCCCATCCCGCGCTCTTTCAGATCGAGCTCCGCGATCTTGAACCCGTCCGTGGTCTCGCAGAAGGCCTGCAGGCGCGCCGCCGCTTCGGGCACATTCGACAACAGAATGCAGTGACTCGCGGCGGGCCCCCGTCCCACACGCCCACGCAGCTGATGGAGCTGCGCCAGGCCGAAACGCTCGGCGTGCTCGATCAGCATCACCGTGGCATTGGCGACGTCGATGCCCACTTCGATCACGCTCGTCGCCACGAGCACCTGAACCTCGTTGTCCCGGAAGTCGCGCATGGTGGCGTCGCGCTCGTCGAATTTCATCCGGCCGTGCACGAGCCA
>DATHDT010000058.1:0-2234 GCA_035318905.1 Gemmatimonadales bacterium
CCTTGAACGACACCGTCGCGGTGCTCCCGGCCACCGGGTCATAGCTGACGCTCGCGATCGATCCTTCGATGCCGAGTTTCTTGTACGTGAACGACGCGGAGACGCCGCCGCCGCTGCCCCGATAGTGCAGGTCCGACGACACCTCTCGATAGTCGCCGAACACGATCTGTCCGCCGATCGATCCGTGCTGGGCGAAGAGCACCGTGGGCAAACACGCGACCAACGCCAGCGCCGCCTTCATCGCCCGCCTCCCGTCCGCGGCAGCGGCACGACGCGCAACGCCACCTGCTGGCGCCGCCGCACGTTGTCCTGGGCGATTTCGGCGTTGCGCCGCGCGAGCTGCTCGCGCAGGAGCCGGTTGTACAGGATGTTGCCGCGTGCCGGCTGCGGTGCGGGCTTGCGCAGCATGACGACGAAGCCCGCCGCCATCAGTCCTCCGCCGATCACGCCCGCCTCACGGAACGACGCCGAGCCGAGATCTCCCGAACTCAGCGCCGACGTGCCGGCGAGCGCGATCCCCGAGTACACGAGGGCGAGCCCCATCGGCTTCCAGCTCTTGGGCGGAATCTCGGTCTCGGGCAAATACTCGTAGCCCGGAAGACTGAGCAGATGCGGCAGGGTGTCGACGGCGCCTTGCGTGACACGAATCGGCTGCGACGCCGAGAAGCTGTTCTGCCCGATCGTCGCTTCCACAACGACGGTATATGTGCCCGCGGGAACCGGGTCGCCGTTCGCGAGTCGCGCCGGCCAGCGCAGATTCACCCCGCCGTTGGCGACGGAGGAGTCGATCTTGATCGGCGCCGCGCCGCCCGTGATGCGCGTGACAACGCGCGCCGGCTGCGTCACGCTGAAGCGAATCGCGACATCCCCCTGTCCGCCGACGAAGTCGGTGCTGTCCACCTTCAGCTGCCGCACTACGAGGACCTGGGTCAACGCGACCGAGAACGCGCTCAGCACCTTGGGTGACGTGCGGTTGGGGTCGAGCTCCCGCTCGGGCTCGAGCAGGATGACCTCCTTGAACGCGGCCACCGCCTTCAGGATCGAGTCCATCGCGCTGTAGGTGAGCGCGAGCAGCTCGTAGGCGCGCGCGCGGTCGAACCCGTTGAGGCGCTCCCGCTGTGCCGTGTTCGCGAGGGTCAGGGCCCCGCGATAGTCGAGGTTCTCGTATGCCGACTGCGCCCGCCGCAGCGTGGCGCTCTGCACCTGCTGGGCGGCGAGCGCGGAAGGCACCAACAAGACAGCGAGCAGTGCGACGTGGTGACGCATCAGTCCGATCCTTCCGGGTCCAGGACCCAACGCTTGCGGACGGTGGCATTGGCGCCGACGTCGACGCTCTCACTCTTCGTCTTGAAGCCGGGACGTTCGACGCGAACCGTGTGGCGCCCCGTGGAGACCGTGAACTCCACCACGGGCGTCGAGCCGACCTCGCGACCGTCGATGAACACGGTCCCCGGCGGGTCGGAGTTCACCGTGATGAATCCCGTCGCGGCCGTCTGTGGCGGCGGCGTGGTCTGGCGTGGCGTGGTTTGGCGCGGCGTCTGCCGCGGTGTCTGCTGTTGTGTGACGGGCGGCGTCGGTGTCGCCACGCGCACCGTCTCGACGGGCGCGCGCGTCGTCTGCTGCGGCGGCGTCACCGGGGGCGGCGCGGGCTTGTTCGCCAGCGCGAGATAGCCGCCGACACCTGCCACGGCCACGACGGCAACGCCCACGAACAGTCCCGTGCGCGACTTTTTCGGTCCGTCGCCGCCGACCTTCATCCCCGCTCTGGGAATCGGCGTCGTCGGCGCGCTCGTGACCTCCGTGGGCGTGTCGGCGGTGACCGGTCCCTTCCCGCGGGGCGGCGGCCGGCGCAGCGTCGAGGCTACCTTGACGGGCTGTTCGGGCCATACCGCGGTTGCGAAGTCTTCCATCGTCGCGTAGCGCTGGTCGACTTCCTTGGCGAGCGCGCGCGAGATCGCCTCGGAGAGGTGCGGGGGCATGTCCGCCCGAATGCTGCTGGTCCGCGGGGCGGGCTCGAAGATGTGCTTATAGAGGATGGTGTGCACCGAATCGCCGCCGAACGGCAGCTGCGCGGTGATCATGCGATACCCCACGACACCCATCGAGTACTGGTCGGCCCTGCCGTCCACCTGCTGGCCCTTGGCCTGCTCGGGTGCCATGTAGTGTGGCGTCCCGATGATCATCCCCGTGCCGGTGAAGCCGCTGGCGGCCTGCAGCGCTTTGGAGATGCCGAA
>DATHDT010000059.1:0-6000 GCA_035318905.1 Gemmatimonadales bacterium
GCGGCTGCGGCACGTGAGCCGCGCCCGGGCGCTGGAAAGCTTCCTGTCGTAGGCCCCGGGCGGGTAGATTTACCGCCCTATGGCCACCTCGTTCTCGTTCGACATCTCCACCGGCGCCGACCTGCAAGAGGTCGATAACGCTGTCAATCAGGCCACCAAAGAAGTGGCCCAGCGCTACGACTTCAAAGGTTCCAAGGCTTCGCTCGCGTTCGACCGCGCGAAGCTGACGTTGAACCTGGTCGCTGACGACGACTTCAAGATGAAGGCGTTGTTCGACGTGCTACAGTCCAAGCTCATCAAGCGCGGCGTGCCGGTGAAGAACCTGGAGCTCGGCGTCATCACGCCCGCGGCCAACGACACCGTGCGCCGCGAGATCAAACTGACCCAGGGCATCCCGCAGGAAAAAGCCAAGGCGATCGTCAAGGCGATCAAGGACAAGAAGTTCAAGAAGGCGCAAAGCTCGATTCAGGGCGAAGAGATTCGCGTGACGGCGCCATCGAAGGACGAGTTACAGGAAGTGATCGCATTTCTGCGCAGCCAGGACTTCGGCCTCGAGCTCAAGTTCGGGAACTACCGCGGATGAAACTGGGCGTCATTTCCCTCGGCTGCGACAAAGCGACCGTCGATTCCGAGCGGGTCGTGGGTGATCTGGTGGGGCACGGCGCCATCGTCACGTCCGACCTCCCCAGCGCCGATGTCATCCTGATCAACACCTGCGGGTTCATCGACGCGGCCAAGCAGGAATCGATCGATGCGATTCTTGGCGCCGCGAAGCTCAAGGAAGAGGGCGTCAAGGCCGTCGTGGCGGTCGGCTGCCTCGTGCAGCGTTATAAGAAGGAGCTGCAGGCGGAAATGCCCGAGGTGGATCTGTTCCTCGGGTTCTCAGAGCTGCATCACCTCGTGCCCGAGCTGGCCAAGCGTGGCCTGATCGACGATCCCGTCGCGTCTCACCCCGGCGTGCGACAGTTCCTCGGTGACCAACCCCACGTCCGCTATCTCAAGATCTCCGAGGGCTGCGATCACACGTGCGCCTTCTGCGCCATCCCGCTGATGCGCGGCAAGCACCGCTCCGAGCCACTCGAGCGATTGGTGCGCGAGGCGCAGACCCTCGAAGCGCAGGGCGCGAAGGAGATCAACCTCGTGGCCCAGGATCTCGGCCACTGGGGGCGCGATCTCGGCCGCGAAGGACCGAAGCTTCCCGAGCTGCTCGAGGCGCTCCTCGCCGGCACCACGGTGCCGTGGTACCGGCTGCTGTACGTGTATTCGGCGGGGATCACCGAACGCCTCGTGGAGATGATCGCGGACGAGCGCCGCATCGTGCCGTACATCGACATGCCGATTCAGCACGCGACCGATCGGATGCTCGAGCGCATGCGCCGGCCCGAGCGCGTGCACACGCTGCGCGAGAAGCTCGCGTGGCTGCGGGGCGCGATCCCCGATCTCGCGATTCGCACGACGTGCCTGGTGGGATTCCCCGGTGAGACCGACGAGGAATTCCGCGCGCTGCTCGCCTTCCTCGAGGAGGCGCAGTTCGACCGGTTGGGGGCCTTCGCCTACTCGCCGCAGGAGGGCACGCGGGCCGTGCAATACGAGGACGACGTTCCTGACTACGTCAAACGAGAGCGTCTGGAAGAACTCGTGGAGGTACAGCGTGCCATCTCAGGCGAGCGCCTGGCGCGGTTTGTCGGCAGGGAAGTGGACCTCTTGGTTGACCGAGTCAGCGATCCCGACGAGCAGGGCGCCACGCACGTCGGCCGCGTGCAGTGGCAGGCCGACGACGTCGACGGCGTGACCTACCTCGCGCAGGGCGGGTGGGCGGAGGTTGGAAGCTTCGTGCGCGCGCGTGTGACCGAATCGGAGGACTACGACTTCCGGGCGGTCGCGCTGACGTGACGCCGCCCCGGTCGGCTGAGCTGTTCGACCGGGCGAAAGGGGTTCTTCCCGGCGGGGTGAATTCTCCGGTACGGGCGTTTCGAGCGGTCGGCGGAACGCCCTTTTTCGTGGCCAGCGCCGCCGGGTGCCGACTCACGGACGTCGACGGCAAGACGTACGTCGATTACGTCTGTTCGTGGGGTCCGCTGATCCTCGGCCACGCGCATGCGGCCGTGCTCGAGGCGGTCCGGCAGGCGGCCGCGCGCGGCTGGACGTACGGCGCGCCCTGCGAAGCGGAGGTCGAGCTGGCGGAGGCGGTGCGGACGCGCATGCCGTCGCTCGAGGTCATCCGGTTCGTGAACAGCGGCACCGAGGCGACGATGTCGGCGGTCCGGCTGGCGCGGGCGGCCACCGGTCGCGAGTTGATCGTCAAGTTCGACGGCTGCTATCACGGCCACGCCGACGGATTTCTGGTGAAAGCTGGCTCGGGCGTCGCGACGCTCGGGCTCCCGGACAGTCCCGGCGTCCCCGCGGCCGTCGCCGGCCTCACGCTCACCGCGCCATTCAACGACGCCGATGCCGTGGCCGATCTCTTCCGCCAGCACGCCGGACGGATCGCGGCAGTGATCGTCGAGCCATACGTCGGCAACGTGGGATTCATCGCGCCGGACCCTGCATTCCATCCGGCGCTGCGCGCCCTGTGCGACCAGAGCGGCGCGCTGCTGATCTTCGACGAGGTGATGACCGGATTCCGTGTCGCTCCCGGTGGTGCCCAGGAGCGGCTCGGTGTGCGGCCCGATCTGACAACCCTCGGCAAGATCGTGGGTGGAGGATTCCCGGTGGGCGCGTACGGCGGCCGAACCGATCTGATGCGGCGGATCGCCCCCGAAGGGCCCGTGTACCAGGCGGGGACCTTGTCGGGGAATCCCGTGGCGATGGCAGCCGGCCTTGCCACCCTTCGTGAGACCGCCCGTCACGGCTTTTATGACGAGCTAGAGGTGCGGACCGCGCGTCTTTTGGGTGGGATACAGGCGGCGGCTCGCCGTCACGACGTCCCGATGGCGACGGGGCACGCCGGTTCGATGTGGGGCGTGTACCTCGCTGCGGGCCGGGGCCCCATTCGCAACTACGCCGATGCCAAACGGACCGACACGGCACTCTTTGCACGCTGGCACAAAGCAGCGCTCGACCGCGGCGTATTCCTCGCGCCCTCCGCGTTCGAGGCGGGCTTTGTCTCGAGCGCCCACACCGATGCGGATATCGACTTCACGATCCAGCAGCTGGATGCGGCCCTCGGCGACGCGCGCGCTCGCTAGCACGTTCCTGGCGCTGTTGGCGCTCGGCTGTCCGCACCCGGGGGCGGCGCCCACCCCGACCGCTGGGGAGCCCGAACTGCGCGTCGCGCTCGCCGTCGACGTACAGAGCGTCGTGCTCGGCGGCGACGCGAGCGGCGAGCTGTTCGTCACCGACGACGGCAACGGACAAGCGGTCGGGTCGATCCCCGCGGGAGCGCGCTGGATTGCCATCCCCGACTCGGCCACACGGGGGGCCAAGCTGCGCCTCGTAAGGCCCGACGGGACCACCACGGAACCTCACACCGGAATCGCCCTCGTCAACGTCACGGAGAACCGCTTCGCAATGGCGAACGCCCGCCGCTACCGCGGCCGCATCCACGTGGTGGCGGGACGGGCCGGCGCCGGCCTGACCGTGGTGAACCGGTTGGGAATCGAAAGCTACGTCGCAGGTGTCGTTGGCCCCGAAATCGGGGGGCGGCGGCCCGACGAGCTGGCCGCCGTTCTCGCCCAGGCGGTCGTATCGAGAACGTTCGCGGTCGGCAACCGCGGCCGGTACGAGTCCCTCGGGTTCGACGCCTATGCCGACACGCGCGACCAGGTGTATAACGGCGTCGCCGCCGAGACCCCGCAGGCCTGGGACGCGGTGCGGCGGACGGCGGGGCAGGTGTTGCGTTACCGCGGCGAAATCATCGACGCCTTCTTCCATTCGACGTGTGGATTCAGCACCGCGGGCGTCGAGGAAGCGTTCGCCACCGGGCGGACGCGCCCCTACCTGCGTCCCGTCTCGGACCAGTACGCGAAGGGGCACTACTACTGCGACATCTCGCCACGGTTTCGGTGGCGCGAAGAGTGGGATGCTCAGAAGCTCCGCGCTATATTCACGCGGACGCTGCCCGCGGTCATGCCGATCGGCGGGGACGGCCTGCAGCCGATCACCGACGTCGAAGTCACGCGGACGACGCGCTCAGGGCGGGTGGGGGAGCTGCGGATCGTATTCGAACACGGCGATGTGCGCATCCCGGGCGGCGCGGTTCGCTCCGTCCTGCGGCCCGAGGTCGATCGCTCGTTGAGCAGCACCGCGTTCCAGTTGACGGTGACGAAGGACGGTGGCCGGCTCACCCGGCTCGTCGCGGCGGGAGCAGGATCGGGGCACGCCGTCGGGATGTGTCAGTGGGGAGCGGTGGGCCGGGCTCGCGCCGGCCAGGACCATCGCCGCATCCTGTCGACCTATTTCCCGGGGACGACACTTGATCGCATCTACTAAGATGGAACGATGGAAAGTTGGAACGATGGTAGGGGTACTCCTTTCCATCGTTCCATCGGTCCAACTTTCCGCCCAAGGTGTTTTGAACCAGTTCTCCTACGACAATCTCCGCTTCTCGGGGATCCAGATTGACGCGGGGCCGCTCGGCTCGAGCGAGCTCACCGGCACGATTGCGGCCGGACTCCGCATCGACTACGGCATGATCGCGCCGCACGTTCGCGTGCTGCTCGGGCTCTCGTACTTTCGGTCGCAATTCGACAACCAGGCGCGGGCACGCTTCGAACAGCGCATCCGGCAGTTCGTGATCGATCCCGCCGGCGACGACACGATTCGGGTCGGGCGGATCTTCTGGAGCGACCTCACCGCCGATCTCGACTTCCAATACGCGATCCCGCAGGGCCGCGGCATCATGACCTACATTGGCGTGGGGGGGAGTGTCCACCTGCGCAACGGCAGCGGCGGCTTCATCCAAGGCACGTTCGTGGAAGACGCCCTCGATGAGGTGAGCGCCGGCTTCAACATGTCTGTCGGAGCGGAGTTCGCGCTCTCCAAAGCGTGGCGGTTCACGGTCGACGGTCGCGGCGTCGTGTCGAGTGGCCTCTCCACCGTCAGCCTGCGGAGCGGTTTCATGTACAGGGTGGCAAAGCGGTGAACGATCCGATTCGCGTGGGCGTCATCGGGGCAGGGGCGATCTCGCAGGTCGCCCACTTGCCGGTGCTGCGCCGCCTGCCGGGCGTCGAGGTCGCGGCAATCTGCGACAACGACGTGGGCAAAGCCCAGGCGCTCGCCGCGCGCTTTGAGGTGAAGGACACTTACGACGACATCGAAGAAGTGCTGCGCTACGCGAACGTCGACGCCGTCGTGATCTGCACGCCCAATCACCTGCACGAGATTCACGTCACCTCCGCACTCGCGGCCGGCGCCCACGTGTTGTGCGAGCGGCCCCTCGCGCTCAACCTCGCCGGTGTCGAACGCGTGCTCCAGGCGAGCGAGAAGCACGGCAAGCGCGTGATGGTGGGAATGAACCACCGCTTTCGCTCGGACGTACAGGCCGTGCGCGGCTTCCTCGCCGGTGGCGATCTCGGGGCCCTGCAGGCGGTGCGCGGCGGCTGGTACACCTTTCAGCCGAGCCGCCAGCTGCTCGGGTGGCGGTTGCGGCGCGAGCAGGCGGGAGGCGGTGCCGTGCTCGACCTCGGCCTGCCCCTGATCGATCTCGGATTGTGGCTCGCGGGCTGGCCCGCCCCCAAGCGCATCTCCGCCCATCTGACCACCGCGACGAAGGGCGGCGTCGAGGACATGGGCTCGGTGCTCATCGTGTGCGAAAACGGCGTGTCGATCACCGTCGACGTCAGCTGGCGGCACATGGGCGAGGGCGAACGCTTTTGGTTCGACCTCGTGGGCGTGAAGGGATCCGCGGCGATCCAGCCCCTCCGGATCTTCAAAGAACAGCACGGGACGCCGATGGACGTCACGCCGACCGGCGCCACGGGTCGCGAAACGCCGTTTACGCAGTCGTATCGCGCCGAGTGGATGTATTTCCTGGCGGTGATCAAGGGCGACGTGAACGCG
>DATHDT010000060.1:0-7733 GCA_035318905.1 Gemmatimonadales bacterium
CCACCAGTGGTGGGGCAACGGCGTCCGGCCCGCGTCGTATCGCGATGCGTGGCTGAGCGAGGGGCTCGCGTCCTTCTCCGCGCTCTGGTACCTGCAAACGTTGCGCAAGCGGAACACCGAGTACATGAGGTTTCTGGATGAGTACGAGCTGGACATCCGAGGCAACCGCGGCGACGCGGGGCCCATCTGGCTCGGCTATCGCAATGCCTCGCCGACCGCGCCGTACGGGTACCAGGCGATGATCTACGAGAAGGGCGCCTGGGTCTTCCACATGCTGCGCACGCTCATGCTCGACCTCCAGACGCAGAAGGAGGACCGCTTCACCGCAATGATGCAGGACTTCTATTCGACGTATCGGGGGAAAGCGGCGACAACCGAAGACTTCCAACGCATCGTGGAGAAGCATGCGGGGATTCCCATGGATTGGTTCTTCGATCAATGGGTAAAGGGGACCGCGATCCCCACGTATCACGTCGCATGGACGACGGAGCCTGCCGACAATGGCAGGTACCGGGTGCGCTTCCGTGTCACGCAAGCAGACGTGCCACCCGACTTCCAGATGTGGGTACTGGTCTCGGCCGACCTCGGCAACAATCGGTTTGCCAACTTCCGTGTCGGCATCCGAGGCGACAAGACGGACTATGTGAGTCCCCTGCTGCCGGCACCGCCGGCACGCGTCATCTTCAACGAGTTGCATTCGGTCCTGGCCGACGTAAAAACCGAGCGCTGGTGAGGCTCTACGCGTTCGGGATCAGCGTCTGCCACAGTGATGACATCCGTCGCTTTGAGCTCGAACGGAGGATCGTAATGCGGCAACTCGTGATCGGCCTCACGATCGCCGTCGCCGCGCATACCGGGTCCGCTCAGCAACGTCCGCCCGCAAAACCACCTACCCTCACGGAATTGGAGACCCGTGTACGCAGCGACTCGCTCGATCCGGAATCCCATTTCCGATTGGCGGCGCGGTATTACACGCTCAAGCGTTTCGACGACGAGGAACGCGAGTTGCGAACCGCCATCGGGATCGATCCCCGCTACGCCCCGGCCTACTTGTGGCTGGGCGACTTGCCCTTCGATCGGCGACCGAAGCTGTGGAGGGAGGAGCGTAAGGGGAAGGTGCCTCCCGAGTTGCAGCCTGCCGTGGAGCAATCGTATCGCCTCTGGCGTCAGGCATTCATCATCGACCCGATGGTGGACTTCCGCGTCGTGGGCGCGACCGCGCCGCCCGAGGACATGATGGTGGTTCCCGACTATGGGAGCGCGACCACGAACTATCTGCTCCAGCTTGGACTGGGCGCCTTCGGTGTGGCGCGCTACGAGCTTGCCTATTCGGCGCTTGATCGGTGGGCGGAGCGCGCCTACGCCGCCAAGCCCGTAGATTCACTGCCCGACTTCTTCTTTCTGTACCGCGGCTTGGCGGCGGGGCATCAGCGAGCCTACAATCGGGCAATCGCAGACTTTCAGGTATTGCTCGCACGATCGTTGAAGGTCGAAAGCGCCGATTCACTGCTGCCGTTCCCGCTGCGCACCAACGACTATCGCTACGTGCTCGGCGTATTGCATCAGACGTGGCGTAAGGACGCGGCGGCGATCGCTCTCTACAAAGACGCAATCGCGGCCGATCTAGGCCTCTACATGGCGCACGTGCGTCTGGCCCAGATCTACCGCGCATTCAAGATGTGGGATGACGCGATTCCGGAGGCGCAACGCGCCATCGAATCCAACCCCGACGACCCCACCGCGGTCCGGGAGCTCGGCGTCATCCTCAGCGAGGCGGGCCGGTTGGCCGAGGCCGAGGATGCTCTGGGACGAGCCGCTGCGGCGAATCCTCGGGATCCTCGGGCTATCTACCTTTTGGGTGTAGTACGGCAACAGCTCGCCAAGTCCGCCGAGGCGCGGGACGCCCTGAGTCGCTTCCTTGCGATCGCTCCGGCGGCGCGTTATGAGCGAGAACTGGCCGACGCGCGGCAGCGACTCGCCGCGTTGACCCAATGACGCTTCGCCTATTCGTTGCAATTCTCGCAGCGCCCGCGATGCTTCATGCGCAGGGAAAGCCGCCGACGATCGGCGCTCTCGAGTCACTGGCCCGAGCGGATTCCAACGATCCGATGGCGCACTTCAATCTCGCCTCAGGTCTGTTCAAGGCCCGGCGCTATCGCGATGCGGAACAATCGCTCCGCACCGCCGTTATGATCGACCCGCAGTATGCGCCCGCACTCATGCTCTTGGCGACCGTAAACGAGATTCAGAACAACCGTTCGTTCGCCGTCGCCGTCAGCGGACGGCGGCTTCTGTTCATGCGCAACGACCCCAACGCCACCGAAAACGCTTTCCTCCGGAGACGGGCCTTCCTCATCGACCCGCTGGTCGAAATCGGCCCGCCGAGCCGTGACATGCTACCTGCCGCCTGGCGGGGGACGCTCGGGCTCGGGTTGCATCACTATGATCGCGAGCAGTGGCCGGAGGCGATGGCAGCGTTCCAGGCCGTCATCGACAAGACCACGCGGTCCAACGACTCGACCAAGGTTCCTCCCGTCGCCCTGTGGTTCCGGGCGCGCTGCGCCCTGAAGGTCGGTGATTACGATGGAGCCATCCGCCATCTGCAGTGGCTGCTCTCGCTACGAATGCAGGACTCCAGCACAGAGCGCATGTGGAATCCCTTCGCTGGGGAGGAGCTCCGCTACATCCTCGCATACGTCTATCAACAGGGCCGCCGCTGGGATGAAGCGATTCTCCGCTATCAGGGAGTGGTCGAGCAGGACTTGGGGTTGGACGCTGCGCATACGCACCTGGCGGAGATCTATGAAGCGCAGCAGCGTTGGCCGGAGGCGGTCGAGGAGCGGGTGCGAGCGATTCACGCGAACCCCGACGGCGCAAGCGTCGTGTTCAACCTCGGCTCGACCCTGACGGCCGCGGGCAGGTTTGCCGAGGCCGAGCCCGTACTCGAGCGATACGCGGCGGGCTATCCTCGCGAGGCCCGTGCCGTCTATCTGCTTGGCGTGGCGCGCATGGGGCTCGGGAAGTCCGCCGCCGCCCGCGACGCGTTCACCCAATTCCTGGCACTCGCGCCGAGCCGGTACGGAAGTCAGATCGCGGATGCGAAACGACGGTTGGTGTCGCTGGAGCAGTGAAACCGGAGCCACGAATGGTCCTACGCGTCCTGATACTGCTCTTCATCATCGTGCCGAGTCCGGCACCACTCGCAGCGCAATTCCGCCTGCCCGTCCAACTGGGAGAACTGGAGCAGGTGGCTTCGCGCGACTCTAACGACGCCGCTGCGCATTTCAACCTGGCACTCGGCTACTGGAATGCAAAGCGATGGGAAGCCGTCGAGCATGAGCTGCGTCTCGCCGTGACCATCGAGCCTCAGTTCGCCGAGGGCTGGCTCGCCCTCAGTCGCTTGCCGTTCGCCCGCCGGCTGGGGTTATGGGACGACATCGCTGAGCGCCGCGTACCGGCGGACCTCCGCCAGAGCGTCGACGAAGCGTACCGGCTTTACCAGCGCGCCCTCCTCATCAATCCGCTTGTCGACCTGCGAACGGAAGCCGCCGCCCGACCAGCCAGGTCGACGTACTGGATGGCGAGCGAGTGGCTCGAGACGCTTTACGACCGCTTCTTCGGCGGCTTCGACGATATTGAAACGGGGAACTACGCCGCGGCGTACAATCGGTTCGACCGACTCGTGCAGGAGGCACCAACGCGTGGCGATCGCGAAGCGCTGCCGGAGTTCGTGTACTACTTCCGGGGTCTCGCGGCCGCGCACATCAACCGATATGACGAGGCGATCGCGGACTTCGAGCGCCTCCTGGCCAAGGCCGATGAACGACAGTCCCGGGACTCCCTGCTGTACTTCATTCCCGTCGAGACGAACGAGTACCGGTACATCCTGGGCGTGCTGAACCACCGAGCCGGCCACCTCTCGGAAGCGGAGCGCTATTATCGCACTGCTCTGGAGAACGACATCGGGCTCTACATGGCGCACGCGAGGCTTGCCACGATCGCGGAGAGCAAGGGGGATTGGCCCACCGCGGCGAGCGAGCGCCGCGCCGCGGTCAACGCGAATCCCGATGACCCCAGCCTGCTTCTGGACCTCGGCCGTACGCTGAGTGCGTGGGGGGACTTCCGGGCCGCGGACGAGGTGCTCACCCAAGCAGTCGCGGCCAACCCTCGGGACTCGCGAGGGTGGTACTACCTCGGCATCGTTCAGCAACAGCTTAACAAGAAGGAGGAAGCGCGTGCCGCGTTCGGCCGCTTCGTCGCCTTGGCTCCGAGCCGTTACGTCCGTCAGGTCGAGGATGCGAAGCAGCGGCTTGCGGCGCTCCGGTAGGGGCGCCGCACTCGCGGCCGCCCTGCTGACGGTCGCGTCCGTCGCCGCCGCCCAGCAGCGCTCCGCGTACGAAGAGCTCCAGACCTTCTCTGGAGTCCTGAATCACATCCGTCTGAACTACGCCGACTCCGTGAGCTACAGCGACCTCGTCGCGGCGGCGATTCGCGGCGTCCTCCGCTCGCTCGATCCGCACAGTCGATTCGAATCCCGCGTGGAGTTCGAACGACAAAACGCGCTCGAGCGCGGCGAGCTATTCACCGTCGGCGTATCGCTCGAGGACGTCGAAGGGGCGGCGACGATACTCGCCGTGGTGCCGCGCAGCCCGGCCGCAAGGGGAGGGGTCCTCCCCGGTGATCGCGTGCTCGCCGTCAACGACACGTCGGTCGAAGGTTTGGAGATGGGCACGTTGCAGCTGCGCCTCGCCGGCGAGCGGGGCTCCAAGGTTCGCTTGCTGCTGGAGCGCGGCCCGCGGCTCGAGCCCGATACGTTCAGCGTGACGCTCAAGCGCAATCCTTTCGAACTGCGTTCCGTCTCGGTGGTGCGCATGGTAGACTCGATCACGGGGTTCGTGCGGCTCGAGGACTTCACGGGGAATGCCGCGAACGAACTGCACGATGCGCTGAAGAAGGTGCGTGGCATGCGCGCCCAGCGGGTCATTGTGGACTTGCGCGGGAATCCCGGGGGCAGCGTGACCTCCGCCGTGGAGATTGCGAGCGAGTTCTTCCCTAAGAACACGGTCGTCTTCCGGACGCGTGGCCGCAAGCGCGATGTCGACACGACCTTTGTCACGAAGCGGGACGGTGAATTCCGCGACATGCCGTTGATCGTGCTCATCGACGAGCGGAGCGCGAGCGCCTCCGAAGCGCTCGCCGGCTCGCTCCAGGACCACGACCGGGCGCTGCTCGTGGGACGCCGTAGTTTCGGCAAAGCGCTCATGCAGTCGATCTTCTTCCTGCCCTCGGGCGACAACGTCTGGTTGACGATCGGACGCGTGCTCACTCCCAACGGGCGCTTTATCCAGCGCCGCTATCGCGGGATCGGATACGAGCAGTACCTGAGCTTCGCTGGAAGGTCCGGCGCCGAGGAAGACACCTCGAAGGTCTTCAGGACCGATGCGGGACGCGACGTCCGCGGCGGCGGTGGCATCGCCCCCGACGTGGTAGTCCCCATCGTCGCCACGCTCCCCGTCTGGTGGAGCGCCGCAGCCGACTCGGGGCTGGACGACGCGGTCTCGGATAGCGTCGCCAACGTCCTCGCCTCGACAGCGGCCGCGCGGGCCGCCTGGTTGACCGCTGCCGGCGAATGGCGCGCCAAGCTCGTCCCGCCGTTCCTGGCGCGCGTCCGCTCCCGCCTCGGCGTCGCGGCCGTGACGGACAGCCTCCTCGAGCAGCGCTTGGCGCGCATCCTCGCCGCCCGCACCGCCGAGGTTCGCTGGGGGCCGGACGCGCGTGAGGAGTTCATCGTGCGGAACGACGCGACGATCCGCGCCGCCGTCGAACGCTTCCCTCGCCTGCGAGAGCTCTTGGCCCGGGAGCCCAAGTAGGGCATTTTAAGAGTCCATGGCGACTCGCACCCGCTCCTCGGCCAAGGCCGGTCGGCCCGCCAAGACCAGCCTAGCGAAAGCTGACCTCCTCGAGATGTACCGGCTGATCCTCCTGTCGCGCCGCATCGACGACAAGGAGATCCAGCTCAAACGACAGAACAAGATCTTCTTCCAGATCTCCGGGGCGGGGCACGAGGCGATCCTGGTCGCTGCCGGCAAGGCCCTGCGCCCGAGCTACGACTGGTTCTATCCCTATTATCGAGATCGGGCGCTCTGCCTCGCGCTCGGCATGACGCCGACCGAGATGTTCCTCTCAGCGGTGGGTGCCGCCGAGGATCCGAATTCGGGCGGGCGCCAGATGCCGTCCCATTGGGGGCACAAGGCGCTCAACATCGTCAGTCAGTCGAGCCCCACCGGCACCCAGTTCCTCCAGGCGGTGGGCTGCGCCGAGGCGTGGCTCCGCGCCGAGAACCCCGTGGACGATGATCTCGTCTATTGCTCGTGCGGCGACGGGACGACGAGTGAAGGGGAGTTCTGGGAGGCGATGAACAGCGCCTGCAACCTGAAGCTGCCGGTCCTGTTCCTCGTCGAGGACAACAAGTACGCGATTTCGGTCCCGGTCGAGGTGCAGACGGCGGGGGGCTCGATATCGAAGCTCTTGAGCAATTTCCCCGACCTGCTGGTCGCCGAGGTAGACGGCTGCGACCCCGTCGCCTCGTACGAGGCGATGGTCCGCGCCGCCGAGTGGTGCCGCCAACGCAAAGGCCCCGCGCTCGTCCACGCGCACGTCACGCGGCCGTACTCGCACTCGCTTTCCGACGACGAGATCCATTACAAGCCGACGCGGGAGCGGGAGGAAGAGGCGAAACGCGACCCCGTCATCAGCTTCCCGAAACGGCTCCTCGCCGACGGCGTGGCCACCGAGGCCGAGATCGAGGCGATCAAGGCCCAGATAGAGGAAGAGGTCCAGGTCGCGGCGGACATGGCGCTCTCCTCGCCCCAGCCGAAACCCGAGACCGCTCTGTTGTGGGTCTATTCGCCGGACGTCGACCCAACGTCCGAGCAGTTCGACACCGAGGACGATCCGCATTTCACCGGGGAGCCCACCACCATGGTGGATCTCCTAAATGGCTGCATGAAAGACGAGATGACGCGCGATCCGCGCATCCTCGTCTTCGGTGAAGACGTCGCGGATGTCAGCCGCGACCAGTACCTGAAAGACGTAAAGGGTAAGGGCGGCGTCTTCAAAGTCACGTGGGGCCTGCAACGCCAGTTCGGCAGCGATCGCGTCTACAACTCGCCCCTCGCGGAGGCCAACATCGTCGGGCGCGCGATCGGCCTTGCCACCCGGGGACTGAAGCCGGTCGTCGAGATCCAGTTCTTCGACTACATCTGGCCCGCCTACCATCAACTCCGCAACGAGCTCGCGACCATGCGGTGGCGGTCGAGCAACGCGTTCGCGGCTCCGGTCGTCGTGCGCGTCACGTACGGCGGCTACCTGAAAGGCGGCTCCGTCTATCACTCGCAAACGGGCGCCGTCGTCTTCACCTCCATACCGGGGCTGCGGGTGATTTGTCCCGCCACGGCCCTGGACGCGAACGGGCTGCTGCGGACGGCCATCCGCTGCGATGACCCCGTACTCTTCCTCGAACACAAGCACCTCTACCGCCAGACCTACAACAAAGCACCGAACCCGGGCCCGAACTTCATGATTCCGTTCGGCAAGGCCAAGGTCGTTCGGGAGGGCACGCATCTGACCGTCATCACGTACGGCGCCGTCGTGCAGCGGTCCCTCGTCGCCGCCAAGGCGCTCGAAGAGCAGGGCATCAGCGTCGAGGTGATCGACCTGCGTTCGCTCTCCCC
>DATHDT010000061.1:0-3864 GCA_035318905.1 Gemmatimonadales bacterium
GTAGTAGCCGTCGAGCTTGATGAACGGGTTCAGATTGAAGAGCGTTTTGAGGCCCGACAGCGTCATCACCAGCAAGGCTGCGTAGTTGATCCACGTGTCCACGTCCGTCACGCGCCACGCGAGGGTGGCGAGCGCCCAGAAGACCAGCTCGATGTAGGGCCCGGCCAGACCAACCCAGAGCCGCTTCGACTTTTCGGGGAAGAGCCACGCGTCGCTCACGTTCGTGTAGAACGACGGCGTGAAGTAGATCAACAGGAACCCGAGCTCGTGCACCTCACCGCCGAAGCGCTTGCAGGTCAGCCCATGCGCGAACTCGTGGACCGTCGCGAGACCGAGGCTGATGAGCAGAAACAGCGGAATCGAGGAGAGGCGGTACAGCCGGGACAAGTCTCCTCGGATGTCGGCCCAGCCGACGATGCTGAGGGCCGCCGCGAAAATGATGAGGGCCGACGACACGATCAGGAATGACGGCGTGAAGCAGAAGTGCACGCGCCGCACGAGACGATCGAAGAGCCGGTCCGGATCGAGGAGGCGGAAGCGGAGGTACAGCAGGCTGCCGCGCACCCGACCGCGCGCGCGCGCGCCGGGGTCCTGACCCTCACCTTCCAGGAGCCCGCTTTTCTCGAGGCTGCGAACGAACCCCGCGAGGGATTCGGGCGCGAGCGCCGCCGCGAACCGGGCTTCCGTGCGCTGCCGCACGACGTCGAGCGGGGTTTCGCCGTCGAGCTGCTCGGCGATGAACTGCTCCAGCTCACCGAAGCGAAAAAACCGGCCGGCGCGCGCGTCTTTGATGACACAGCGCGGCCCATCGGCCGTTTGCTGGCGGCTGACCGTGAGATCGCTCCGGAGTTTCGGCGGAGAAGCAAGCACGGCGCCGGGAAAGACTCCTCTCTGGATGGCAGCGTCCGTGGAAGGCCGCGGGCTACGATCCCGCGGCCTTCCCTTACGACACGACGCTACGAGCTACAGCTCTCGTGGCTCTTGCTCTTGGAGCTCTTGCTGCCCGACGCGCTACTGCCGTCGCAGCTGCGGGCGGAGCTACCGCTACCACCGTCGCCGCTGCTTTGGCACGCGAGCGTGATCCCCAGCGCCGGCAAACTGATGCCTAAGCACGGGGCCACGCGCTCCTCGAGTCGCTCGAGGGCGGGATTCAGGTGTCTCATGTGCTTCACCTCCCCTTAGCTGTGACGAATGAATTGCCTGCTTCGTGCTGCGACCGTTACACGAGGCAACCTCCGTGCCGCCCGTCCGATCGCCGCAAGGTGCGACGCCGTGGATGCGCAACACACCTTTTTGTGCGCGAACGATTGGTCGAGGAGTGACGAACGCGGGGTGCGCACGACGTGTTGTGCGCGGTGGCGAGGCGGTTTCCGGTGCGCCACCTCGCGATGGCGCACCACAATGCAGCGGCGTTTAGGCGGGGATCCCGTTGCGAAGCAGGGTTTCCATCGCTTCCGCGAAGCGATCGATCTCACCCAGCGTCGTGTACACGTTCGGCGTGATGCGCAGACAATTGAATTCGGGGTGCGCGATCGCGGTCACGATGATGCGGTGCTTCTCGAAGAGGTAGCCGGTAACCTTACCGACATCGAGCTGGCCCGGAGTGAACGAAGCCAGGCCGCACGACTGCGCCGGGTCGTACGGCGTGAGAATCTTGACGCCCGGGGCGCGCTCGAGCCGCTTGGCCCAGCGGTCTCGCAGGAACCGCAGCCGCGCCCCTTTGCGCGCCGCACCGATGCTCTCGTAGAACGTGAGGGCTTCGGCGATCGCGTTGTGGTTCGCCGCCGGGTGGGTCCCGATCTCCTCGAACTTCCGGATGTTGGCGTTCATTTCCGGCGGCGCCGCCATCATCGGCCAGATTTTCTCGATCTTCGCTTTGCGCACGTACAGGAAGCCCGTCCCGATCGGCGCGGTGAGCCACTTGTGCAAGCTCGTGCCGTAGTAATCGCAGTCCAGCTCATCGCGGGTAAACGGGAAATGCGCGTAGGCATGCGCCCCATCCACGATGACCTCGATGCCCCGCGCTCGGCCCATCTGGCAAATCTTCTTCACGGGGAAGATCTGGCCCGTGAGGTTCGTGATGTGGCAGATGTGAATGACCTTGGTGCGCGGCGTGATCGCCTGCTCGATGCGATTGGCGAGATCGTCCTGCGAGGGCGGCGGCACGGGGAAGGGGATCTGCTTCAGCACGATGCCGTCGCGCCGCTCGCGCTGCTTCCACGTGGTGATCATCCGGGGATAGTCCTGCGTGGTCGTGAGGACTTCATCCCCTCGTTCCAAGGACAGGCCCAGCTGCACGATCTCCAGGGCCTCGCTCGCGTTGCGCGTGATCGCCATCTCCTCGGGATCGCAGCCGAAATTCGCGGCGAGCCGCCGGCGCACCGCCTCGATCTCCGGCTCGATCCAGCCCCACATCGTGATGGCCGGGGCTTGATTCGACACCGTGAGGTAGTGCTGCAGCGCCTGGTGCACCACGCGTGGGCTCGGCGCCACCCCGCCGTTGTTGAGATTGATCAGCGCGCGATCGATGTCGAACGCCTGCTGGATCGTCTGCCAGTAGTCCTCGTCCTGGGCGACATCTTCGGGAGCGCGGCCCAGGGCCCCGCGGTTGGCGCCGGCGATCCGCGCCAGGGCGTCGTTCTTGAGGGCCGGGACCGCCGCGCTCGCGGCGACCAGGGAACGGAGGAAACCGCGTCGTGTGGTCATCTCTACCTAATACGGCAAAACCCCCCGCCTGGCCAGAGCCAGGAGGGGGGCTTCGTCCCGCCGATTCGGATCAGCCGCCGAAGAACGTCTCGATGGGCAGGAACAAGGAGTTCATGGCGTTCTGGAATGCGGTCGCCTCGTCGTCCAGTGCCTCGAGGGCCGCGACGTCCTCGGCCGTCAGGGGCTCGCCGCCCGCGTCGACCCAGATCGTCCCCGGATCGCCGAATTCGCCGTTCAGCGTTGCCACGGTGCGGCCATTCACGCGCACGGCCGCACTGAACGCGATCGTCGAATCGAACGTGATTCGGGCATAGAACTGCACGGTCTCGCCCGGCCGGACGAACCGGAAGTCTGCGGTAATGACCAGAGTCTGGCCGCTCACCGCCGCCACCTCGCTCACGGTGAACGTGCGCGCCGGGTTGTTGAGCGTGAACGTGGCATTCGCAGTGATGCGCGTATCGGTCACCGCGAAGGCTTCATCAAACGTGAGCGTCTTGTTCCCTACGGTCAGCCCGTTCGAAATGGACCCCGTGGCGCTGACGTTCAGCGTGGTCGTCCCCGAGATCGTGGCGGTGTAATCGAGATACGTGATCGTCCCGCCGACGCCCTTCACGAGAATGTGGAGCTGGAGACTCGACAGGGTGCTCTCATCGATCAGATCGAGCGTGCCAACCTCTACGGTCGGCTCGACCACGAACCCAAACTCGTCGACTTGATAGAGAATGAAGCGGACACCGTTCAGGCCGGCGACCGTCGAGTCCTGCCATGTGTACGAGTCGGACGCGGTGTCCCACTGGAACACGCGGCCGTAGACGGAGTCCGGGATGATGCGGCCCTGCGCGGCCGCCTCGTTCATCGCCGGGCGCAGCTGCTGGAGCCGCTGGGCGCGGGCGGCGCCGAGCACCGCGGCGCGTCCAGCCGAGTGCTGCAGCTTCGGGAGGGTGGCGCTGAGCATCGTGGCGGCGGGCTTGAGCGGCGCGACGCCCGTCGCCGCGGGGCCGAGACTCTGAGTGGCGACGCCGAAGCTGCGGTAGACATCGGAATCGAACGCGCTGTCGACGGACTGCATGTCGGTGGTGACGGCGACGGGATCGCTGAAGTCCCCGGGCGCCTGGGCGTCTTTGCACGCGGTGACGAAAAAGCCGACCAGCAGCCCGG